>JAPCJK010000054.1 GCA_027886975.1 Nitrososphaerota archaeon | reverse complement strand
TGGGCCCGCTGGTCGAAGGAGGAGACGCACCCAACCCAGTACACGTACTCGGCCTTGGGGTTCGAAGTCATAGTGTCGACTCCTAGTCCGCGAGCCCATTCACCTCGGGTATCGTTCTTCAGCCCGTAGGGGTTATGATTCTGGGCCAAGTTCTCGAGCATTGTGGACTTCTCCCGGTCGAGTTTGCCCTTTGCAACCAGGTCCCGCCGCAAATCGTAGATGATGTCAAGGTGTTTGACGCTCACGGGACAACTGGCAACACAGGCTCCACAAGATGTGCAGGACCAGAGCTCTTCTTCACCGACCGCCGAAAAGGGATCGTCGGATGCTTCTGCGCCTTTTGACAACAGGCTGACCTTCCTGACGAGGACCCTTGGAGAAAGAGGACGCCCAGCCGCGGTCGCTGGACACGCAGCCTCGCAGGCACCAATCTCCACGCAAGAATCGTAGGAGAGCTTCTGCGAAGTCTCGAATTCAGACACCTTCCCAACGCTAACACGAATTTGCGAAGGGTCGGTCTTCCCGGAAACGACGTCGGCGAGGCTGAACGGTGTCCTGATTGACGCGAGTGGCTTGTCGAAGTAACCGATGAGGTTCACGCTGGGCCTGCTATAGTAGATCGCTACGAAGCAGTTTCTGATTATCCCCAGAGGCCCGCCGATAAGCGCCAAGCTCGGCAACCAGAGGAGGATGAGTTCCGAGGCAGTAAGGGCGATGGCGAGCATCAGTATGACCTGCAGGTAGGTGGAGGCCGAGGTGAAGGACTTTCCCGTCTTTAGCTCCGATTCTACTCGCTTGCTCTGGACAAACCGCTGTACCCTCCATGCGAATGCTGCAGCGAGGCCGCCGACCAGCGGGACTGAGACTATCAAGATCGCCGTCTTCAGAATGGGAACAAAGTCAAGGACGGGCTCGATGAGCGAGAACGCGATGGTGAGTCCTACGCCGAGTGCGATGGAAAGATGCATCAGGAAAACCGCGTCACCAGAAGTAAGTCTGCGAGCTTCATCCTTGGTCAGGCCCAGGAGTCTGCGCGGGTTCAGGCTAACGGAACTTCGACGAGAATGTAAGAAGATGCTGAAGATGATTGCGACCACGCTTGCGAGGGAAAAAAAGTAGACCGCAAGGTAACCAGGGTCTAGCCCTGTCATGTTTCATCCGCCACCATGACTGCTTATAGCCGTTAGCGGGCCAGAGCAAATTCCATGTTCATCCGCGGCTCGTGAAAGCCCTACGGATAGCCGGGATGACCTGGTAGAGATCTCCAACGATCCCGTAGTCCGATGCTTGGAATATCGGAGCGTCCTTGTCCGTGTTGATAGCCGCAACAATCTTGGAATCTTTCATGCCAGCTACATGCTGCAATTGGCCCGATATCCCGACCGCAAGATAGAGGTCAGGTTTCACGGTCACTCCGGTAAGGCCGATGTGGTGTTCTTCCGGGAGCCATCCCAGGTCGGATGAGAGAGGCCTTGAACATCCTAGTGCACCTTGCATCTCCTTGGCCAGGTCGGCGAGCATCGCGAGGTCTTCCCTCTTCTTGACGCCCCGGCCGGCGGACACAATGACTCTCGCCGATTTCAAGTCGACCGAGCCAACAACTTTCTTTTCTCTCCTCAGGACTCTGACCTGACTGTCTATCTGGCCGACGTCCACTTCTCTGGTTTCCTTGGGAGTCGACCCCAACCTAGGGTAGGCCCCGACCTTAACTGTGGCAATCGAGGGGAGGGGACAGGTTACCATTGCGACGACTTTCCCTGCGTACACGTTGCGTTCGGCGAAGAGGTTCTGCCCGTCGCAGCTTACTTTGAAGGCATCGGAGAGACACCCGACCCGCAGCTTCGCAGCCAGTCTTGAAGCGACTTCCCTTCCGTTTCGTGTCGCCCCGATTAGGATCGAAGCCGGCCTCAGTTCCTTCGCGGCCCTGAAGATTGCCTCCGCAGCGACCTGGGGCGGAGGCTCGGTGGATGGAGGCCCTTTCAGGACGAGCTTGTCCCCGGCAGAGTGCGTCCCGTCGCGCACCTGACCGATGTCGATCACCGAAGGCCCCGCTGAAGTAGGCTCCGATATGTCGAGGGCCGCGGAGGCGACTTCATCTGAGATTCCTTCGCTCTCCGAGTACACCCATACGGACAAGCTCACTTCGGGAGGACTCCTTCTTTCACTAGGGCCTCGACCAGTTTGGAGGCCGCCTCATCCGGGCTCCCTTCAATCATCACGTGCTTTCGACTGGACGTTTGGGCCACCATCGAGACGACCGAGGACTGCTTGTGGGTGCCTTGCTGCACCAGTTGTTCTCCGTTCAGTTCCTCTACAGGTTTCATCGAGGACTGCATTATCTGGATGAGCGTGGGATATCTTGGTTCGTTAATTTCGCTCACGACCGAGGCGACCAATGGAAGCGAGCTTTCGACTGCCTCTACGCTGTCCTCCAAAGAGCGTTCTATCTTGGCGGAGCCTCCGACAACCTCGATCTTCCTCGAGTATCCTGCATATGGAAGACCCAGCAGCTCCCCTAGCATGGGAGGCACCTGCCCGTCATAGGTGTCGGACGAGCCTTCTGAGCACAGTATTACGTCGTATGGTCCGGTTTTCGTTATTGCGGCGGCGAGAAGCTCTGCGGTGCGGAGCGTGTCAGTCGCGAGGAGGTCGGCCGAAATTATGACCCCTCTATCTGCGCCCATGGCCAAGGCCTCCTTCAGCGTCTTCCTGGCGTCTGGGCCTCCGACCGTGAATGCAACTACTTCTCCTGATTGAGCGGACCTTAGGCGCAAGGCCTCTTCGACCGCGTTTTTGTCGAAGGTGCTCATCTTGCCGGCCGCCCCATCGAGCTGGGGTTTACCGCTGGAGTCGATCCTGAGCTCGGTCTCGTCAATTGCATGCTTGACGCAGACAGCGAACCTCACGGAGTCCTCGCCAATTCTCTTTTCGCAATGAGCATCCGGAGCACCTCGGAAGTCCCTTCCCCAATTGTTAGGAGGCGCGCGTCTCGCCAGTGCCTGTGAAGTTCGTCGGAGGTATATCCGTACCCACCATAGATCTGAATCGCCTGGTCGCAGACCCTAAGGGACATCTCGGTCGCGAAGACCTTCGCCTGAGAGGCTTCCGAAGAGAAGTCTCCCCCCGATTCCTTGATCGATGATGCATAGAAATACAGAAGGCGGCCGGCGTTGATCTCTGTCTTCATGTCTGCTATCTTCGCTCGAATCAATTGGAATTCAGAAATCGATTTCCCAAAGGCGCGCCTTTGCTTGGCGTACCGAAGCGCTTCGTCGTAGGCTAATTGAGAGATTCCAACGTTCAAGGCCGCCACCACGATTCTTGCGCCGTGAAGAATTTCCTTGGCGTAGTCCGCCCCTTTTCCCTCTTCGCCTACGAGATTCCCAGCTGGGACGCGGCAGTCAGAGAAGATGACCTCCGAGGTCCTAGAACCCCTCATCCCCAGCTTCTTCAGGTCGTCGCCGAACTTCATCCCCCGATTCGGGGATTCTACCAGAAAGCAGGACGGGCCTTTCGGTGTATTGGCGAAGACGAGATACAGATCAGCTTCTCCGGCGTTTGTGATGAACATCTTCGAGCCGCTTATGGAATACTCGCCCCCTTTCCGCTCTGCGACGGTCGCCATGGTCCCGGCGTCCGACCCCGAGGCCGGCTCCGTCAGCGCGAACGACGCGAGGGACTTTCCTGAAAGCAGGTCCGGAAGGAACTCCTTCTTCTGACCATCGTTCCCGTACCGATAGAGTCCCTCCGACACCGCGTTGTGAATTTCTACGCTGAGGGCGATAGAGGCGTCTGCTGTTCCCAGCAACTCTATGGCATTCGCGTAGACTGAGAAGGGGAGCCCGAGCCCCCCGTACTCGGAGGGGAAGGGAATCTGGCACATCCCATGCTGGAGCAGTGCTTTCCTGGGGCCCTTGATTGATAGTTCGCCGCTGTCGAACTTGGACGAATTCGGGAGGATCTCCTTCTCCATGAAGGAACTCAAGGAGGAAAGGACCTCGGAGTATTCATCATGCTTCTGAGGGTGGAAGACCTTGATCAGCCGCCTGTGTTCGGGGCTGTATATCGCCAAGGGAGAGAACTTGAACTTCGCTGATTCAGGAGGAATTTAATGGTTATCGTGCTTACATGAGAATTCCTAAAAGTCAAGGGGGGCGCGCGAACGCGTGGAGCTGGCGGAGCGCCTGGCGCAATACGCCCTTTCCGTCGAATATGGCAAACTCGACCAAGGGACCGTGACACAGATGAAGGCGCGAATCATCGACGCCATCGGGTGCGCAATCGGGGCGTTTGGCGAGAATCCGGTCAAGATTGCGAGGAAGACCGTTCATAGCCTGAGGAGCGATGGGAGTTCAACAATCCTAGGTTCCACTTCGGGCGCGTCCCCCGAACTGGCCACCTTCGTCAACGGACTCATGGTCCGCTACTTCGATTTCAACGACACCTACCTTTCCAAGGAACCTGCTCACCCCAGCGACAACCTGGCGCCCTGCCTAGCAGTCGCCGAAGCAGAAGGCTCGATGGGGAGAGACCTGATTGTCGCGACAGTCGTCGCCTATGAGATTCAGTGCAGACTTTGCGATGCTGCAGACCTCAGACACAGAGGATGGGACCATGTCAACTACGGGCTAGTGTCGTCTTCCCTGGCCGCATCCAAGCTAATGAGGCTCAGCTCCCGGGAAGCCACGCACGCGGTCAACATCGGTCTCAGTGGCCACATTGCCATGAGGCAGGTCAGGGCAGGAGAGTTGTCGATGTGGAAGGGGGCATCGTTCGCAAACGCCGCGAGGAACGCTGTTTTCGCGGCCATGCTAGCTAGAGACGGGATGACAGGCCCTGCCCCCATATTCGAAGGCGAGATGGGCTTCTTCAAGCAGGTCTCGGGTCCTTTCGAGCTGAACGTCGAAGGCTTCGGCGGAAGGAGGGGAAAGTTCAAAGTTAACGAGACGTACGTCAAGTACTGGCCGGCGGAGTATCATGCCCAGTCCGCAATTTGGGCGGCATTGGATGTCAGGAAGAAGGTGAATGATATGAGAAAAGCTGAGTCGGTGCTTGTCGAGACTCACGAAGCGGGATACGCGATACTCGGAAGGGGCGTGGAGAAATGGACGCCTAAAACGAAGGAGAGCGCCGATCACAGCCTTCCTTTCATCGTGGGCAGTGCCCTGCTTGACGGAAGAATCGACAATGCATCTTACTCGGAAAAGAAACTTTCAGACCCTTCGAAACTTCGCTTCATCAAGAAGATCAGGGTCGTCGAGGATCCCGGGCTCACATCGATGTATCCAGACCGAGGGATGCCTAACAGGGTCACCGTCAGGGAGCCAGGAGGGAGGATAACCGCAGCACATGTTGCCCTTCCGAAGGGACATCCCCAGAACCCAATGTCGAAGGATGACATCGAGGCGAAGTTTCTCGGCTTGACGCGGAGATACATGAGCAAGAAAACGGCAAAGGATGTACTCCTTCGATTGTGGAAGCTCGAATCTGTGAAGGATTTGAGCGAGCTCCTTCGTCTGCTCCGCGTCAGTCAGGGCTCAAACGCTTAAAGCGAGTGGAGCGCCCCGGCATTCGTATGCGGCTCGCACTAGGTTTCAACCCTGTGCTGAGCATTCAAGACGCGACGCGTACCGCATCCACCGCGGAGGCAAAGGGGTATCACTCGATGTGGATGCACGAAAGCTTGTTTCAGCGTGACGTCATCACTTACCTTTCAGCGATGGCGAGCGCTACTAAGGCAATCAGGCTCGGTTCAGGAGCAATCAACACTTTCACTAGGCATCCCGTGACGGCTGCGACGACATTTGCGACACTTTCGGAGCTCTCCGGTGGGAGAGTGACCTTGGGGCTTGGACTCGGGAGCTTCCCCACGATACCCCTGATAGGCCACCAGATTTTTCCCGTGGAAAAGACGAGGCCCCTTCAGCGCATTAAGGAGTACGTGCAGGTTGTGAAGATGGTGTGGGAAGGAGGGAAGGTGCAGTTTGACGGCGAGTTCTTCCATGTGCACGATTTGACATTGGGTTTCAAGACTGAAGGAGTCCCAATATTCATTGCCTCTCTTTCCCCGAAAACACAAGCCTTCGCAGCTACGGTCGCCGATGGGGTCATCCTATCGCCGGCTCTCAACACAGTTTGGGGGACGGAAAGAATGGTCGGGAACGTGCAGGCGGGCGAGAAGGCGAGCGGAAGGCACGTCGAAAGGGCGTCCTACATGATGACGTCTCTAGACTCGGACCCCTGGAAGGCCAAGGAGGCGGTTCGGGACTACTACTTCTTCGTCTATCAGTTGTCGGAAGTGGTTCGGCCGGAGGTGCTCGCTCCGTACGGCGTCACCACTGACGACCTAAAGCCTCTCAAGGAAGCGTGGAAGAAAGGAGACGTCCCTGAGGCGAAGAGGCTCGTTCCCGACCAAGCAATCGAAGCGCTCACGATCACCGGAGACGGCGACCATGCAGAGGCGCGTTTGAAGGAATACGAGAAGGCAGGAGTGACACTCCCTATTATCATGCCAATCGGAAACGTATCATACGCCATCGACCAACTTGCGCCCGCACGGAACACCTGAAGGCATTCAGCCCGGACAATGATCAGAAAGGAATTCTTACGGGAATGAGGATAGCGAGCACCAACGACCCCATGTACAAGAGTGAAAATCGAAGGGCCAGACCAGCAGTCCTCGGGTCAGCGTTGTCTGGAACCGCGCCACGGAACATCTTGCTCAGACGGAAGGCCTCCGGCGAAGTAAGAAAGACTAGCAAGGACCAGATGGGGAGAAGGCGTCCCTGGATTCCTGCGATGACGAGTATGTAGACCGCCCCGAGGACCCAAGCATAGACCTTCTCGGCGCGCCTTGCACCGATAGAGACTGCGAGGGTTCTTGTCCCCACGGAGCCGTCGTACTCGATGTCTCTGATATTATTCGCCAATAGCACCTCCGCGACCAGGAGCCCAATGGGGAGAGCTGCCACAGCCGGAGACAAAGAATAGGTCCCGGTCTGAACCATGTAAGCGCCCAACGGGATAAGGAGCCCCCACATCGAGAAGACTGTGACCTCTCCCAGGCCTCGGGCCTTCAGGACAAGCGGATCTGCGGTGTAGAAGACGCTCCCGAGTATCCCGACACCGGTCACTGCGAGAATCAGTAAGTTGCTGACGAAGGCGAGGTACAGGCCAGCGACAACGGTGACGCCGTAAAGGGCGATGGAAAGGCCCAGGATTGAGGACAAGGGGGTCTGTCCGAATGCAGCAGGATGCAATCTGTACTTGGTGGTGGGAGCCCCTGCCTTGTCCACTCCGTGTCTGACGTCAAAAAAATCGTTGAGGATGTTGGTCGCAGCGTGAAACGCGACCATGCCAGCGAGAGTAAGCGCGTAAAGAATCGGGTTGAAGTGCCCCGCCAGCGCAGCTGTCAGGGTCCCCATGGTAACCGAAGAGAAGGTCATCGTGAATGACCAAGGCCTGGTAGAAAGGAAAATGGTCTTTGCGTCCATCGGCCGCTACCGTTGGGGCGGACCGATATTAACCGTGCAGCGCCATGATTTCGGGGTACAGCTCGCCAGCTATACTTCTCTCGGCTCAACTTGACGACATAGGCCTTTATGGTGAAGCGCTCGCGCCTTGGATTAGTTGGTCGGGCGCACCATACTCCTGGCTGGTCTGGCCGTCGTTGTCAGTTCGATGTTGGTCCTCTTTTCGATCCCGAGTGGCTACTTCGTAGCCGCGACTTTCGTTTCGACTAGTTGCATGATAGCGGCGAGCGTTCTGATATGGCATCCCCGCACCCGACTGAAGCTAAAGATTGTCGCAGTGGGAGCGGGATTGGTGTCTGCGTGCCTGCTGTATCTCGTATTCTTCGCCGGAGCGCTCGCTTTGAAAGCGCTGATCCCAGGCTACAGCGCCGTATCAGAAGGTTCGATTTATTCGCTAATTGCTTCCCCCTCCAACCCTCTCCCCCTGCAGGTGGGCGTTCTCCTCTTCGACGCAGTGGGATACGAGTCGTTCTTTCGAGGAGTGCTCCAGAAGCATCTCCAGCCGAAGATGGGAGTAGCTGCAGCCCCAACCATAGCACTCTTCGACGCTATGATACATCTCGCGACTTTCAACTTGATTTGGGTTGCAACTACCTTCGTTGCAGACTTGGTCTGGGGACTAACCTACTACTTTGGAAGAGGATTCCAGGCCAGCTTCACCAGCCACTTCATTTGGGATTTGGCGATCTTCACTATCAGGCCCATAATATAGCGCCATTCGTCCGGGAACCAAGGATTTCTCCTTATAACCACCTGCTGGGTTTGCGCGCCGAATATGCCGGCCGGGAAGTTACTTTGGAAACCCGACCCCGCCTTTGCGAGGAAGACGAACATCTCAGCATTCACCAAGTGGCTGAAGTCACGCGGCCGGGAGTTCGCCGACTACAACGAAATCTGGAACTGGTCGGTAGATGACCTCGAGGGCTTCTGGGGTTCAGTCTGGAAGTACTTCGACGTGGCCGACGCAGATTACCCGGTCCTCGGCAAGAGGAAGATGCCAGGGGCGCGGTGGTTCGAGGGAGCAGAGCTCAACTTCGCGGAGCAGGTTTTCCGGAGGAAAGGGGACGGGGCTGCGATAATCTCGAGGGCTGAGAGGAAAGGCGAGAAAGTCATGACATGGCAGGAGCTCGAGAAGAAGACGGGTTCTTTGGCAGCGACCCTCAAGGAGATGGGGGTCGGCGTGGGGGACAGAGTCACCGCCTTCCTTCCCAACTCACAGGAGGCAGTTGTTGCGTTCCTCGCATGCGCGGCCATTGGGGCGATCTGGTCTTGCTGCTCCCCTGACTTCGGGGCACCGGCGGTTCTGGACAGGTTCAGCCAAATCGGGCCCAAGGTCTTGATTGCCGCGGACGGTTACAGCTATGGGGGAAAATGGTTCGACAAGACTGAGGAGATCGCCTCGATGGCGGCATCTTTGCCGGGATTGAAACGCATCATAAGGGTCCCCTCGAAGGCGAAGAGTGGCGTGCTTGCGGGTGAGCTCGCCTGGGGGGACGTGGTCGCCGGCAGGGATGCTCTGGAGTTTGAATTCCTACCGTTCGACCATCCACTTTGGATCCTCTTTTCGTCAGGGACGACAGGTCTGCCCAAACCGTTAGTCCAGGGCCATGGCGGGATTCTGATCGAATTTCTGAAGGAATTGTCGCTCCACAATGACATAAGGCCGAACGACCGCTTCTTCTGGTTCACCACCACCGGCTGGATGATGTGGAACTACCTCGTTGGAGGCCTCCTTCACGGTGCCTCGATAGTCCTGTACAGTGGGAGCCCGTCGTTTCCTGACCTCGACACCCTTTGGGACCTGGCGGAAAGCACTCGAACGACATTCATGGGCGGGAATGCGGCCTACTTCTCGGCGTGCGTGAAGGCGGGGCTCAAGCCCGCTTCCTCACACGACCTCCAGAAACTCCGAGGGATCGGTTCCACGGGATCCCCGCTCTCCTCTGAGTCCTTCGAATGGATGTATTCGTCAGTCAAGGAAGACCTGTGGGTCGCTTCAATCAGCGGCGGGACCGACGTATGTACCGCCTTCGTCGCAGGATGCCCTATCCTGCCCGTACATTCGGGAGAGATTCAGTGCAGGTCGCTTGGGGCGAAGGTGGAAGCGTATGACGAGCAGGGGACATCAATCGTGGGACAGGTAGGGGAACTCGTCGTGACAGAGCCGATGCCCAGCATGCCTCTCTACCTCTGGGGGGACAAAGACGGACGTAGGTACAGGGAGAGCTATTTCGGAGCTTACCCGGGCGTCTGGACGCACGGCGACTGGATCGAGATCACAAAAAGGGGGACGTGTATCATCCACGGCCGCTCCGACGCGACGATAAAGCGGATGGGAGTGCGGATAGGCACGAGCGAGATTTACAGGATAGTAGAATCCCTCCCGGAGGTGGCTGACTCCATGGCAGTAGACCTCGAAGGGCCGGGGGATGGTGCCCAGATGATACTTTTTGTCGCGACGACAAAAGGGAAAAAGCTCGATGCCGAACTCGAAGCTAGGATCCGCAAAAAGATTCGAATCGACATCTCCCCGAAGTATGTCCCGGACAAAGTCATTCAAGTCCCCTCTGTTCCAAAGACCCTAAACGGCAAGAAGCTGGAGGTGCCGATAAAGAGGCTGCTCATGGGCGCAGACCCGATTAGAGTGTTCAACAAGGATTCGCTTGCCAACCCAGCCTCGATGGATTTCTACCTGGAGCTTGCAAAAGAGAGGGCTGGAAAGCAATCGACCACCAAAGAAGAATAGGTGGAAAAGGGAGCGGCACAGCCAAAACCGGTTCAAGCGTTCTGCTCCAATTGGCGAACAGCGCAAGGGTGCCACTCATCCGAAAGCAGCGATTCGTGGAAGGAAATTAATACCAGTCGAATTGCCGTCGCCCGCGTGCCGGGGCAGAGGAAGGTCTACGTTGTCTCGGGGGGCGTTACAAAGTTCGCCAAGGCCCATCCCGAGATGGACTTCAGGCTAATGGTCAAGCGGGCATACGACTACGCCATGGGCGACGTTCCGAAGCTGAAGGCTTCCGAAATAGAGAGCAGCAGGATATCATATTTCTCAGACCACTTCGCGAGGCAGCTCAAAGCAGCCTCAATGGTGCAGGACTTCCTCGGGCTCAATCCCAAAGACTCCCGAAGGATTGAGTGGGGGGGCGCTACGGGGGGACAGGCGGTACAGGCAGGCTGGGAAACGGTCGCCAGCGGAAGGAATGATGTTTGCCTGGTGGCTGGGTTCGAGACGATGTCAAGCGTTGAGACCTGGAAAGGGAACGAGTTCATCGCCCTTGCATCAGACACGAACTTCGACTACCCTGTCGGTGGGTTCTACACGGGTTACTACGCCTTGATGGTACAACGCCACATCTATGAATTCGTCAGGAAGACGAGGTTCGCAGGGGTCAAGGACGAGAAGAAGGCTCAGCAAGCGGCCACCGAAGAGGCCAAGAGGGTGATGGCGATGGTGTCGGTGAAGAATCACATCAACGCATTGCACAATCCTTACTCACAATATCCAGAAAGATTGACCATGAAGGAAGCTCTCGGGCGCGAGATGATAGCGCATCCTATTAACAGACCGTCGGTCTGCACTATGAGCGATGGGGCCGCGGTTCTAATCCTAGCGTCGGAGGAGGCTGCGTTCAGGTACACCGACCATCCCGTGTTGATCAAAGGAGTCGGCTGCGGGACTGATACCATGCGTTTGGCCGACCGACCCCAGGGGAAGGTCCCCCGCTTCGCGTGGGAGAAGGCGGCAGACTATGCCGGCCTAAAGTATCCTGGAGTCCATTCGTTCAGGGCCGGGAGGACAGCTGCCCTCGAGGCGTACAAGAATTCGGGGATAAAGAACCCGATCGAAGAGTTGAGCTTCGTCGAGCTGCACGACGCCTACTCTAGCTCCGAAATACAGACCTACGAAGACATAGGCCTGTGCAGGTACGGCGAAGGATACGACTTCGTCGAGCAAGGACACCCCTTCCTCAAGAACATTGACTACGGGCTGAACCTCCCGAAGAGAGGCACGATTCCGGTAAATCCGTCGGGGGGTTTGATTGCCTGCGGCCACCCCGTTGGCGCAACGGGGATAATGCAAGGAGTCTTCGCTTTCTGGCAGCTTCAGAATTCGATTGCTAAGCACTTCGGGAACGACAAACTTCAGATAAAAGACGCTGAACGAGGACTGATCCATTCACATGCGGGAACAGGAAGCGCTGTAACTGTAACAATCATGGAGAGGGCCTGAAGTGGCTTCCCCCAAGAAGTTCGCTAAATTCAGGGACGTGATGGAAGAGGTCAAGAAGTCTGGAGCGGCCATCTACACGAATCCAACGGGGACCAGCGACCTCGTGGTACTTTCGCCGTATAGCATGAATTACATTCACAGTTACGCCCAAGATTCCGAGTTCTTTCTCAGACTCGCGAAGGGAAAATTGTATGGGAGTGAATGCAAGAACTGCCACTACAGGTACGCAACCCCTCGAAGCCACTGCATAAACTGCGGCCACGAGACGAAGTGGTTCGAACTTCCCTTGGAGGGGAGGGTCCACTCTTGGACCACTTGCTACTTCGGGAGCGAGGAGTTCCTGAAAGAAACGCCCTTCAACTTGGTCCTTGTCGAGTTTGACGGAGTTGACACTCTGCTTTTGTCAAGATTGTTCGGGATCGAGGAAAAGGACATCTACATCGGCATGGGAGTGAAGGCTAGGTTCCGGAAGCCGGCGCGCTACCTAATTTCGGACGTTCATTTTATTCCTGCTGAAAGAAAGTCTAGTCGCCGAAAATGACCCTGGCCTAACTGGAAAGTGAGGCCCTTTGGATCAGGGACGAACAGGAGTCAGCCACTTCGAGTATTTCTTCGACCTGCCGTGGACCACCTGGTCGTAGAGCTTTGCCAACCTATCGGTGATCGGGAAACCGTCGTACCCTATCTTCCTTCCGTCGATCTCCCTCACCTTCGCTATGCCGGCGGCAGTGCCGCTGAAGAAGACTTCGTCAGAGGTGTAGAGTTCCTCCTTCGTGGAGTCGTTTCTGTAGAATCTTATCCTGAGGTCCCGGGCGAACTGGATCACAGTATCGCGAGTGATTCCTCGGAGGATCCCCGAGCTTGCCGGCGGGGTGCTCAGAATCCCGTCCTTGACCCTGAAAATGTTCTCCCCGGGCCCTTCCGCGACGACGCCGTGAGAGTTCAGTAGAATGGCTTCGTCATAACCGGCTGCGAGCGCCTCCATCTTGGCAAGTGCCGAGTTGGCGTAATTGGCCGCGCACTTGGCTTGTGGAGGTAGGGAACGGGAGTCGATTCTGACCCAGCTCGAAACGGTGGCCCTGACGCCACGATTCGAAGCGTCGGCCCCGAGGTACGAGGCCCACTGCCAGGTGGCTATGGCCACAGAAATCTTACTCTTCAGGGGATTTAGCCCCATCTCTCCGTAGGCGGTGAAGGCGATGGGCCGGACGTAGCACTCTTTTGCGGGGTTCTTTCTGACAAGCTCCACGCACGCGCGTGCCAACTCCTTGGCCGAGTAGCCCAGGTTCATTCTGTAGATTTTTGCGCTGTTCATGAAACGCTCGAGGTGCTCGTTCAGCCTGAAAATGGCGTGCCCGTCAGGGGTCGAGAAGCACCTCATCCCCTCGAATATTGCCATACCATAGTGCAAGCCATGGGTGAGTACGTGTATCTTCGCATCGTTCCAATCCACGAACTTGTCGTCCATCCAGATCTTGCTCTGGGCCTTCATCGTCAGAACGGCCCGAAGGTGCACGGTATTTAGGGACGACGTTTCGTCACTTCGAGTAATTTATTATCAGAGTCTTTCGATGCATGTCGAAGTGGGCAACCCGGTCATACTGTCGGCATGCAGGACTCCAATAGGGAAGTTCGGCAAGGGCCTCGTCGGAGTCCCAGCGCAGAGACTCGGCGCCCTCGTAATCGAAGAGGCGCTCAAGAGGGCAAGAATTCCCGCGAAGGACGTTGACGAGGTGATAATGGGGAATGTGGTCTCCGCCGGCCTGGGACAGAATCCAGCACGGCAGGCGGCGATTTACGCCGGGATTCCGTTCGACGTAGGGTCGGTCACAGTCAACAAGGTCTGCGGCTCCGGGCTCAAGGCTGCGATGATCGCTGCACAGTCAATCAAGGCTGGAGACAGTGAAATCGTGGTCGCGGGGGGAATGGAGAGCATGAGTAACGCCCCGTATCTCGCCAAAGGGACGCGCTGGGGGACAAAGTTCGGAGACGCGAGGCTCCTTGACGCAATGATCGTAGACGGCCTTTGGGATGCCTATCACAACTACCACATGGGAATCACAGGGGAGCTCGTCGCCAAGAAATATGGAATTGGCAGGAGGGAGGCGGACGAGTTCGCGTACTGGAGCCACATGAAGGCGTCAAAGGCCACCAAAGACGGGCTCTTCACCCCGGAGAAAGTCAAAGTCAAAATCGAGAGGGAAGGCGGAGACGTCGAGGAATTCCAGAACGACGAATGCGTGAGGAGCGACACCACCATCGAGAAACTTGCCAAGCTGAAGCCTGTCTTCAAGCCCGACGGAATCCTGACGGCAGGTAACTCCTCTCAGCTCAGCGATGGGGCGTCGGCCCTCGTTGTTGGGTCTGATGAAGCCGCGGACAGGCTGGGCGTCAAGCCGCTGGCGAAGATTGTCGCCTACGGGACAGGCGGCCTTGAGCCTGCGCGCGTGATGGAAGCGCCGATTCCCACGACGAAGGCCCTGCTCAAGCGCGTGAAAATGTCCATTGAGGACATGGACCTCGTAGAACATAACGAGGCATACTCAACGGCGTCGATAGCCGTAAGGAAAGCCCTGGGAATCGACGAAGACAAGTTCAACATAACAGGCGGGGCCGTCGCCCTCGGACACCCCATAGGATGCAGCGGGGCCAGGGTCCTTACTACGCTAGTTTACGGCCTTAAGAGGTCCGGCAAGAAGCGAGGATTGGCGACCCTTTGCCTTGGCGGCGGAAACGCCGTTTCTATGATTATTGAGCGGTAGTTGTCTGTTCTTTCAGCTTCCGCCTGAGAACCTTTCCGACAAGTGTTTTTGGGAGGTCGGGGACGAAT
>JAPCJK010000053.1 GCA_027886975.1 Nitrososphaerota archaeon | reverse complement strand
TTGCTTGGGCCCAACGGAGCAGGGAAGACTACTCTCATCCGGTGTGTCATGGGACTGTTGAGGTTCAAAGGGAACATAACCTATCATGGGCTGAGTGTGAACAGGCAGGGGAGCCAAGTCAGGTCTCTCATAGGGTACGTGCCACAGCAGAGCGCCTATCACGAGAACCTCAGTGTGATTTCGGACGCCCGCCTCTTCGCAAGCCTCAAGAACGTCGGCAGAGACAAAGTCGACAAGAACCTGAAGAGGTTTGACCTCTGGCAGTACAAGGACAAGAAGATCAAGTCCCTCTCGAGCGGCATGCGGCAGAGACTGGGTGTGGCACTCGCTCTCCTGAGCGACCCCCCGCTGATGATCTTCGACGAGCCGACCACCAACCTAGATATCAGGAATCAGGTGGAGTTCCAAGCGATAATCAAGGAGCTCTCCTCTGAGGGGAAGACCCTACTTATGGCCACACACCTTTCAGGACTAGACAAGCAAGCCGACCGGGCCATAATCATGGACTCGGGGAAGGTAATAGCCGACGACACTCCGGGCAACCTGATGAGCAGGATAGGAACGCGAAGCGAGTTCAACGTGCGCCCGAAAAGTAAGGATTTCGACAAGATCCTTTCCCTGCTCGAAGGACTCGGGGTTGAGGAACTCGAGCCCAGCCCGCCGTGGATCAGCTTCATAGTGTCAGGGGAGAAGAAATCGGAAATCATGGATGCAATCTCGAGGGGGGGTTACTCCCTGGAAGATTTCGTTGTCGAGCCCTCGTCGATTGAGTCTCAATATCAGAGGCTCATAGGAGGCAATGGGGGCCAATGAACCCTAGGGCCATAGCCGTTGTCACCTTCCATACCTTCAAGGACGCTGCTAGGACGAAGTGGCTTTGGGTCTTCGCCGCCACCTTCTTCCTTCTGGCGCTGAACCTTCCGATACTCGTGCTGCTTACCTTTAGGTACCTCCCGCCGAACTACCTGGACATTTACCTTAGCGCTCTAGTGACTCTTTCCTTTCCGTTTCTGCCCCTCCTCTCCCTTCCGATAGGAGCACTTGCAGTAGTGGAAGAACGAGAATCGGGCATTCTATCTCACATGCTGTCGACTCCCATGTCAAAGTCGGACCTCCTCTTGGGGAAGTTGTTCGGACTCCTGCTCGCAACCACGGCCGTTGTTATGCTGGGATATGGAGCAGCAGCAGGACTGACCTTTACCACCAGAGTCTCACGTTACGGCGATGTCTTGGACGTAGGCTTCGCTGCGGCATTTCTCAACGCCATCATGGTGTGCTTGTCACTTCTCATTTCGGTTCTGGCTAGGCGAAAGGCAACGGCTCTAGGCGTGGCCATCTTTTTCTGGTTCTTCTTCAGCGTTTTCACAAACTTGGGACTCCTGACAGTTATCTTGAATCTTACAGTGGGACCCGCGGCCACTGTGCAAGTCCTGTTCGTCGATCCTGTTGAGCTAGCTCGATTGATGGCCGTGATAATCTTGGGCACTGGGGATCAGTTGGGGTCGACTGGTCTTACATGGGTGCACGTGTACGGCGCTTCAGCCGTCCCTGCGATACTTGCAGTTATGACTGTGTGGTTCGTGGGGCTGTTCGCAGGCGCAGTACTGATTTTCAGACGCCAGGACGTAGTCTGAACGCAAAACGCCTGAGCACCTGTCGCCCCTCTCTTTTTCCCTCAGCTCAGGATATAGAATGCAAAGCACGGTGGAATGCCGACGAGGTAGGGAGTGAACGGATGTGGTCACTGGCCTCTTACCGTCAGGCAAAACGAACACTAGCTGTCTAGTGCTATTGGTCTGCCTTGAGAGACTGCGCTGCTACAAAAACTAGGGGGCGGGCTTCCGACCGCGTCTTGCGGCCAAGAAACCCGTCGCTATGATGAAGACCACTGCGATTCCGACGACTGCGTAGAATGTGGTTGGTTCGATTCCCGACGATGGTGCCTGGGATGCCTGAGTTGTAGTAGTAGTCTGGCCTCCCCCGGCGGGGGCGGCAACGGTCAGTGATACGATGAAGCCAGGTCCTGCCTGGTTCGTACCTGTGACTAATGCCCCGACGCTGGGCGAACCAGAACCGGGTATGACTACGTGCACGACCCCGTTGGAGTCGGTGGCTATGGCAGGCTCTGTGATCAGTAATGCTCCGATGAATTTATCCTGAATGAGGTTGCCGTTGTTTGCATTGAGCAACAATATGTCGCCTGCTTGGGTTGGCACGTACAGCACACCGTTGCTCACGGTTACGCCGCCCCTGAAGCCGACATTGTTGATGAAGTAGTGCCATTTCGCCTGGCCAGTGCTCGCGTCTATTGCCCATACGGTTGCGTTCGGGGATTGCTTCAGGAATCCACCAGCCTCGGGTACTACGCTGGTACTGCCTGAACTCCCTAACGGCTTGGTCGAGGCGACCTTAATTGCTGTTGGTGCGTTGTAGGTCGCGACAAACACAGTATTGGTGCCAGGGTCGTAGGCCGGGTCTGATTCAATTCCACCGGTTGCTGGCGGGTTCTGGAGGTAGAAGTCCTTGCTTGGGTAGTTCGACCAACCCAGCTTCATCTGGGTTGCGTTCAATGGATTTTTCAATTGAGAGAAGGGCGTTCGTGCTTCTGAAGGCGCATTGAAGACCCACAACATCTTGCCTGTGGCAGCGTCGAGGGCATACATGTAGCCGTTCTTGCATCCTTTGAATACGACTTTCTGGTTTTGCCCGTTAATCGTTGCGTTGGCCAAGATGACGCTCCAGGAGCAGTCGTAGTCCCAAGTGTCGTGGGAGGTGGTTTGGAATGCCCAGACGAACTTCCCATTTGCAATGTTCACAGCGATGATTGAACTGCTCCATGCATTGGGCCCTGGCCTTTGTGTTGCGTTCCAGTCGGGTGAAGGCTGAGCCGTAGCAAGGTATGCAATTCCGGTCGCCGGGTCTACCGCTTCGGAGCCTCCCCAGGCCCCGTTAGACCCTGCGTAGCTGTGCTTGCCGTCGAACCCGAAGGTGCCCCAATCGTTACCTACGACGGCTTGGAGCTGCGAAGGTGTCATCGCCTTCAGGTCGATTTGGTTGGTCCCATCGAACATCCAGGCATGGCTCATGTTGTTTACCGATTGCAGGGTCCAGTTGGGATTACTGCCATCCTGAGGAGGAATGGTGAAAGATCGCCACAGGAGTGTCGGCGGGTTTACGTTTATGTTGAATCCGGCGAAGAATCCTCTTCCAGCATCGGAACCCTCGTCACCGGACGAGCTGAACACCAGAGTTCCCGATTTCTCGTCGATGGTGATTTGGTCGACGCCGTTCGCCTTGTATTTCCCGAAGTTGCCAGTCACGTTCAGATAGAAAGGCAGTGGACTGAACTTCAGTTTCACCGCCCCTGTCAGAGCGTCCCAGGCATAGATGGTCTCGTTGGCCGCCATCACCCACAGTGCAGGGCCGCCTA
Source organism: Nitrososphaerota archaeon (assembly GCA_027886975.1). Classification (GTDB taxonomy): domain Archaea; phylum Thermoproteota; class Nitrososphaeria; order Nitrososphaerales; family Gagatemarchaeaceae; genus UBA183. The sequence goes on along the minus strand of JAPCJK010000053.1, from coordinate 11,350 downwards.
GTACCTTTGAAGTGTACCAGAGGGCGTGGTAGTGGGCGGCGGTTCTATTGATTATCACGGATGAACCGAGGAAGTTGGGCGTCCCCTTCGAGGTTAGGCTATCCGATGGGAAGGTAAGGTGCAAGGCGTGCTGCCAGATTACCGCGCCTGTTGCGAGGTTCAGGGCAGTTACGACGTCGCCGTCACTGATGAAGTAGACAACTCCACCTTCAATGACGGGTGTTATGGTCACCGCGTTGGCTATCCCTCCGTGCGGATTGACTACGTTGGGATAAATCCAAGAAATCTGGAGGTTGTTGACGTTGCCCGTCCCAATCGATGTTTGCGGGCTGTAGTCATAGTTGAACGGATAATTGCCGGATGGTCCGTTCCAATTGCTAGCGGGGCTTGGCTGTTGAGCTATTATCGGGACTACTGCAAGTGATGATAGACCTAGGAGAAAAATGACAGTTAGTGAAAAGATTAGAACTAGATATTTTCTTTCCTTAAGATGCCGAAAAGACATCCTTGAACCAGTACTCCAGTGCGATTATATAAGATTAGGGGGAGGACAGTTTGATTTCCTAAGGGGGCCATTCAAGAAGGGTTAAATTGGAGGCCGACATCGACGTCTCCATGGAATCGCTGGCCAAGTACTTTATTGGAATCTCATTCATAGTCTTCATTGGTACAGGCTCGCTAGTGTTTGCCTTGTCCGGTCTGCCCGCGTCCCCGGGTGGGGTTAACACAACTGCTTCGATATTAGCCCCCAAGGTAGGAGACATGTTCACCTACGACTGCGCCTATCCAGCAACAGGCTCGGCACTCTCATGCTCCACGCTGCCAGCAGGATATGTCATTTTGCCGCGGACTGCATACTCCCCAACTCCAAGTAGACCTGCGGGAATGGCAGACGCCGCATGGGCCCTGCTGCAGAAGACCTATGCGAACGGAGTCTGCGACCCGAACGAAACGTGGTCCACCGATCCACTAGATTGCAGTGCTACCGGCGCTTTGGTCAACGACCCGTATCTGGGAAGGCCGAACGCCCCAGCGACAGTGTGCCAACAGGCCCAAAGAGCGTAGAAAGCAGTTCAGTCATCGGCCTACGTGTCCTTGTGGGGAACTATATATTACGAAGCGAAACCGAGAGTTCTTCGTGAACGGCGGGAGGACGATAAAGTCTTTTGCCCTGTTGCTCCTGCTCCTTCTCCCGGCTGCCTCGGCCTATGGCCAGGCGACAACTCCCTACTACTGGCCGATGGCCGATTATGACACCGCTAACACGAATCACAGCCCTCAGAATATTCTGACCTCGCACAACGTGCAGAACCTCCAGATCCAATGGATATACCAGGTGCCGATCAACCCGTTCAATATTCCCGGGGCAGCGCCGAGCCTTGGCATAGAAACTACCCCACTGGACGTCGGTGGGATACTTTACTTTGCGACCCCCTACAACAAGTTGATTGCGTTGAACTCTGCGACCGGAGCCATGGTCTGGTCATATCAAGTGAACATGTCGACTTTCGTTGATAACCCCTGGTGGGCCAAGGCCTACGTAATCAGCACACTCTCCTACTACAATGGCACCATCTACATGATGGCTTCTGACACTTCTGTGTACGCCTTCGATGCTCAGACCGGTCAAGTTCAATTTGAGATTTCTAATGTCGGCGCGAACATTCCAGGAAATACTGGGTACTACTATGGCGAGAAGGCTCCCCTGGTTTACAAGAACGAACTCATAGTCCGTGTTTCAACGACTGACTACGGAGGGAGGGGTTTCGTCGCTGCCTACGACTTGTCTTCCAAGACGCTACTTTGGAGGTGGTACTCTTTGCCTCCGGCAGGGGGAGACCCAAACTGGGACGTGAACGCAACGAAGGGCAACGTGCAACCGTACCCCGGAGACTGGGGCTCCACTGGTTTGATCGGAGGTGGCGCGGCCTGGGGGACCATGACCATTGACGACAAAAGTGGACTACTATACTTCTCCACGGGCCATCCGTCTGGAGGCTATGATGCTTCCCTGAGGCCTGGCCCGAATCTCTACGCTGACTCCATAATCGCACTGAATGTGAAAGACGGACAGATGGCCTGGTATTACCAGATTAACCCTCACGACATCACCGAGCACGAAGGCGGTTGGAGCATAACGCTGGCGAACATAACGGTCAACGGCCAGCAGCATGAGGCGATAATCCAAGCAGCCAAGAACAACTACGTCTATGTGCTTGACGCAAAGACAGGTTCCCCAATCTATCCAGCAATCGGAGTCGGGCAGCCAAGCCTGAATAGTTTGAACGACAACGCAGGGTCGCAAGCAAACCTTACCGCCTCACAGTCTGCCCTAGTAGGCAAAAGGATCTGCCCAGGTCCTGACGGAGGTGTGGAAATGTCCCCCGCCCTAGATGGGAACATCCTCTTCGTCGCTGCACAGAACGCCTGCGGAACAATGTACGCCGGTCCCGTCTCATACAAGGGGGCAACCCTCAATGGATACGTCTACAACGGCGACCCGACGGCCAGGCAGAATTCGACTCTGTACGCCATAGACCTCTCAAAGCCGGGTGTTACCTGGAAGTTCGAGATGTCGAATCGCTATCAAGGCTCTTCGGCTGTGGTCAGCGGAGGCGTTGTCTTCGTTGTGGACAGAGGAGGCTTTCTCTACGCGCTCGACGAGGTCACCGGGTCTTTGCTGCGAGAGATAAACCTCGGAGGGCTTGGCGCCTCCGGAGTCTCAGTCGCAAGCGACGTCAGGGGCGACCTCATGGTCTACGTACCTGCGGGAGGTGGTGACCTTCCTACCCCGACCCCTGGTGTAGTTCTTGGACTTGGGCTCGTGACCCAGGGGGGATCATCCCCAAGCCAAAACCTGCTCGGCCAAGAGCTCCCCGTCGTCGGGCTCGGCGTCGTTGTCGTCGCGCTCTCGATTTACATCATCCTCCAGCGCGCACGCCGACGGAGCACTCAGGAGAGATCCTGAGCCGAGGAAACAGAGCTGGCTTCGCGCCCGAGCCACGCGAACGCAACCCCGGCCGCGGCCAGAGCAGATCCGAGCAAGAAGATGAGCCGCAGTGCCGCGACGTACTGATCAGGACTGAATGTGCAACCCGTCACCAAGCATTGACCCAGCGCGTAGCTTCCAATCAGGAGGGTCCCGAATGCAATGCTTAGGCTCTGGCCCGTGTGTCTCATCGTGCCTAGGAGTCCGTTGGCCATGGATCTGTCCTTGGGCATCACAGAAGATAAGTTGGCGTTGGTGTTGTTTGGCGCGAATAGTCCCACTCCGGCACCTAACATGACCAAGAGAAAGGCCACAGTTCCTAGGCTGGTCGTCGGACTAAGGGTGGCCAGCAAGGCGAGTGAGCCGCAGGTTATGACAAGACCAGCGACGCTCGGGTCCCTGCTTCCCGTTCTAGATGAAATCCATCCTCCAATGGTCGCGAAGACCATGACGCTGAGGGGTTCTGAGGTCAGAAGCAGGCCACTAGTAAATGGCTCGACACCTCTGATTAACTGCAAGTAGAAAGACAGCAGGATCAGCGTGCTCCAGTGGGACAGGTAGAGGAACAGCGCGGAAACGTTGGTGGACAAGAAAGTCATGTTGGTCCTGAAGAGGTGAAAGTCGATGACTGGGTCAGGAAAATGCAACTCGCGGATTACGAACAGGACTGCCGAGACTAATGCGATTGTAGCAACAATCCAGAGAGGAATCGAGATCAAGTACTGAGGGTAGTAGAAGATGTTCAGCACCGGGATCCTGAATTCTTGAATGAATACATCGATGTTTCCGAAGCCCGTCTGCGCTGCCTGAGTTATGACCACTAGGGCCGAGGCGAGCCCCAGGACGAAGAGGAGGCTACCCAGCCAGTCCATCCTCGCTGACTTGTTCTTGACAGACTCACTGAGTATTAGGAAGGAAACCGGAATGTCAAGGGCGGCAATGGCCCCACTGGCGTAGAAAACGTACCTCCAGCCCACGAACTGAGTCACGCCGATTACCGAGCCGGTGATTGCAGTCCCGATTGCAGTGGCCAAATATATCACAGCTATGTGGGTTCCCAAGGCGAATCCCCTTTCTCTGGGCTTGAACGCGTCTGCTATCAGAGCCCTCCCGTTTGCCAGGATGAAAGCGGCCCCAAAGGATTGCAAGGACCGATAAATTAGCAGCTCGAAGATAGAGAGGGAATTCCCCGCTAGAAAAGACCCCAGTGAAAACAGCAACAGGCCAACGAGAAACGCCTTCTTCCTCCCGGACCTGTCCGATAAGCGGCCAAAGACGGGCATGAACGCAGCTTCGATGAGCAGAGAGGTGATGGGTATCCAGAGGACTAAGCTAATTGGGGCCTTGAGCCCAATCGAAATGGATGGTAAGATGAAAGCGATGATACCGGTGTCAAAGGGAGGGACGAAGTTTCCAGCGTTTACTGCAGCCAGAGAGAGCCATCTGTTCAAAGCGAGGTCATGTGCCTCGTTGCAAATTTCCTATGCTGGAGAGAAAATCGGCGACCGTATTTAAAGCTGGAGCGCAGAGGCTCAGTTTGGTTGAACCTCCGGCAAAATCACCAGGGGATTCGCAAGGGTGTGGAGGATTCTGTCGAAACAGGATTCGATCGTGCCGATTGATGTTACATTCTCCTCAAGGTCCAATCTGGCGCGGATGTTGAACCACTTCAACGGTTATTAATTGCCAAGGGACGCATAGGTTCTATTATCTTTTGAGCGGTTGGGCTCTCTTCGTTAGGCGTTTTGCAGGCGTCGGTTCCGTTTCTTTCCTCACCTATCTCGGCGAGTTCATGTCCCTAATCGTTGTCCTAGCGTTCTTGTCCGACAAACTCACAGTCACCTACGGTCTCGGCACTTTCGGGTACAGCATAATCGGGCCGATTTCAGGGGGCTACCTCGTCCTCTCGGGACTAGTGGCTATCCCGGTGGGCCATCTTTGTGATAAGTACGGGAGGAGGCGTTTCACAATCCTCGGTTGCTTGCTGGCCGCGATTGCCCTCTTTTCATTGCTCGCTGTCGGCGAAATCTCGGGACTCATCCCCTTCGTGTTAGGGATTGGAGGAGCGCTCGCGCTAATGGGCGTTGGCCATGGAATCTACACTGCGAGCACACTTGCGTATACAGGTGATGTAGCCACCCATGAGGAGTTGGGAAAGCCCTACGGCCTGGTGGAGATGACTGAGCTCGGCGCCTTCGCCTTCGGCCCAACCATCGGCGCGTTCATCGCCTTCGAGTACGGCAGAGCCCCGACCTTCATCGTATCTGGCTTGTTGCTCGTGGTCGCAGCTGCCCTAGCGGCGGGCTTCATGCCAGAACAGGTTGCAGGCAATGAAAAGGGCGGAAAGCATGACCAAGAAGCTGTCAGCTGGAAGAGCTTCTTCTCTGTCTTGAAGGACAATGTGCTTGAAGCGACAGTCCTAACAACATTTGTCGCTTCGCTTGCATTCAGTGCTTTCTTCTTCTACGTCCCACTTTATGCTTATTCCCTACGAGGAGAAATCCCACAGCTTGCCTACCTATACCCAATCTTCGCGTCAGTGATGGCAGCGATAGGGTCCCTCGGCATGATTCCCATCGGCGGAGTCGAGGACCGCACTCGACGGAGAATGCCGATCTTGGTAGCGGGACTGGTCATAGGTTCGCTCTCCCTCCTTGTTGTCTTCTTTTCGAGGAGCCTGACTGCCCTGGCATTTGCCTCCGTCGCCTTCGGCGTTTCGTTGGCGATGGGGCGTGTTAGCCAATTGGTTTTGCTCGCCGAACATTCGAATCGAGAGAGCAGGGCCGCAGTGATGGGCACCAACCATGCATTCGAACACGCCGGTTACGGTGTGGGGTCAGTCTTCGCGGGGATATTCGTAGGGGCTCTTGGGCTGGCTTCGGCATTCCAAATTCTCTCCGGGGTATTGTTGGTGGCCGGACTCGGCTTCTTGGTATTCGCGTGGTTCAGGAAGTTGGAATAGCCGCAGAACGCGTCCTCAAAGCCTTGAGGAAGGTTGCCACGCAAATGAACTCGCCTGCAATAATCAAACAGATGCTTACTGCCGATGGGATGACTGCAAATTCCATTGAGATGCCCACTATTCCCGGACCCCCTCCCGAATAGTCCAGCGAGGCCCCCACATATCCTCCGAGGAACATGAATATCGCCAGACCATAGGAGCCGACCTGGATGAAGGTTAGTTCGGTCGCGAGCCAAATCTTTGAGATGCCCGAATAAGTTGCGTCGCCCCTGAATCTGTCGATAATTCCCGCCCACCCCGCGTTCCCGAGGACGCCCACAATCAGAAACGAGAAGAAGGCGGTCACCATATACACCCCCGGCCAGCGGGTGATCAAGATGGGGAACTCGAAAGCCGGGTCCAGCACGGGGAGGGCGAAGACCCCAGCCATTACCATGTTTGCCAATGCCGCGTAGACGAAGTACCTTGCTGCCCGTGGGGCTTCTACCATTGAATGCTTGAAATCCTTCACCACAGCTCCAGCGAGTGCCAGGGCCAGCCCTCCCCCCACGAAGAGAAGAGTGGCTTCATAGTAAGGAGCTAGGTCAGGCCGGAAGGTCTCGGCGTGCAATACCCCGAGCAGGACGTAGGCCATCCCTCCCAGGCCCGAAAGAACAAGGCCTGAAACGACCAGCGTCTTGTTCAATCTGCAGAAGGAGATTAGGACTCAGTATAAAGCTAAGCAATCTACAAATGCTTTAACCTCCAGCCAGTCGGGATTCGGTGTGAAGCGAGGACGGATCCTTGCGCTCCTTTTCGTTTCGCTGGTTCTACTTCAGAGCTTCCCAACCCGTGCGACCGACTGGGCGTACCCCAATGCCAATGGTTCAGGTACTAACTTCTTTCCACAGAGTCAGATCAGCGAAGGAAACTTTGGCTCCCTGGGCTTGGCGTGGACGTTTTCTTTCCCCGTGGCATCGCCCCCAAAGGGGCTCAACGTCACTGGTGAAGGTGCAATTGCACCTCCCCTCATTGTAGGTGGGGTTGTCTATGTGGTCATGAATGACCTGGAAGTTCTTGCCCTCGGCGCCCGGACAGGGGCCACCATTTGGAGGTACCAGCCTGTCCTGAACAGGTCAGGCCTTGCCTTGGGCTATCTTGCCGGCCACGTCCACGGCCTGACATATCATGAAGGAAATATATGGCTCAGTCTACCTGACTGTTCGGCAATCGCCCTTGACGCACTCAGAGGTACACTGACAGCGAAGCTCTCAAGGATCTGTGCTGATATCCCGGGGAACTCTGGGACCTACAGCTTCTCTGGCGCTCCTCTCACCTTCGACGGCAACGTCATGTTCTGGACGGCCAGTTCTGTTTCGGAAGGGACGACCGCTGGAAGGGGGTTTGTCGCGGCCATCAACGTGACCGATGGTAAGATTCTCTGGCGATGGTACATTTCACCCCCGGCTGGAGGCGACCCGAAATGGGACGCTGAAACCTGCGCACCCCCATGCCACGGGAATGTGAGCCCCTATCCTGGTGACTGGGGAAGCCTCGGCCTCTCGAATGGGTCGACGAGGGCAGGGGCCGGACCGAGTTGGGGGCAACCTGCGGTTGACCAGAATGATGGGCTGATACTCATAGGTACGTCCCAACCGTCCCCTGATTGGAACGCTACTTACAGACCTGGCCCAAATCTCTATTCGGACTCGGTCGTAGCACTGGAAATAAAAAGTGGCAAGCTCGCCTGGTACTTTCAGACGACACCTCACGATTTGTACGACTTCGATTGTGGCTGGAACGTGGCCCTGGCTAACACCGTCATTGGAGGGATGAACAGGACGACCGTCTTCAAGGCTTGCAAGAATGGGTACGTCTACGCTTTGGACGCCAAGTCGGGAGAACTTCTATGGGAATTTAATCCTCCATCACTCGCGCGCTTGAACACAAAAAACGCAGACTACGCTTTCACAGGGAAATACAATGCGACGGGCAAGTGGACGCAGACGGATTCGGGAGTTGTGAAGCAGTGCCCCGGAATCAACGGCGGTATTGAATCCGACATCTCGGTGGCATATGGCAAAGTATTCGTCGCCGCCCACAATTTCTGCAGCGTGGTGAGGATCGGTCCGGTCAGCAAGGTGGGCGCATCAATCTCGGGAGCTTCAGGAATATCCTTTGACTTTCTTCATGCGAACACGACAATCTATGCGATTGACGCTTCGACGGGCAAAGAGTCCTGGGAGTATTTTCTCCCTTCTGTTGCGTATAGAGGATGGCTGACCTCGACAGGGGGGATGGTCATTGCGAGCACGCTCTACGGGAGAATCTTAGCGCTCGATTCGCAAAGCGGACAACTTGTCGCCTCCATAACTGTGGGCAGCAGCTTGTACGAGGGGGTTACATTGGGTACCGACCAAATAGGGGAAATCAAACTCTTTCAACTCACGACAGCGCCATCCTATGGAGGCTTCGTGACTGCCGTACCCGGGGTCCTGCTTGTCTATGGACTGACTAGGTCCGGTTCTCCGCTGGAGCTTTGGCTACCCTGGGTAGCTCTGGGAGTCGCTGCCGCCGCCGCTGCGTTCGTCATTGGTTTCTTTCGCTTGAGGCGGAAAACGGCCAACAATTAATGTCAGCTACTAAGTAAAACACAATCGCGTGGGTCGAAGCCCAGGTAAACCTTCGGGGGTCTCGACGCCGGCAATACATCTTAGGAGTGTCGTCTTCCCTGATCCGCTCGGGCCGAGTATCGAAAGGAGCTTTCCGTCCGGGACCGCGAGGCTGATGTCGTCAAGGGCCAAGGTCTTGCCAAACCCCATCCTCAGATTGCTGATTTCTACCTCCAACTCTACCCGGCTTATCTGCGCCCAGGCGGACTCATTAATCTCTGTGAGTTTTGGGCTCCCGAATGAATTGACACAAGGACTTAGGTCACTGCCCTACGCGAAGGTTCCCCTAGGACGCGGTGGCCGAGAAAGAGACTGAAGTGCCGTCCCCCAGGGCTACAGTCCCCGACAGCTGAGTTCCGGATGAAGCAGGGGCACTCACTGTGAAGGTGCAGCTCACATTCTCTGAGTTTCTCGGGTCGAGGCTCCCCGATAAGACGGTGCAACCATTCGAAGTGTTGTAGGTAGTGCCCATAACTTCGGCCCCGCTGTAATACAAGGAAGCCGCCCCTGTGGTCGCCGTCCCGACATTCCCGGCGTTGGTGAGTGTCATCCTGCATTGCTCGGTAGTCCCGGACCCCGAACAGCTTACCGCACTGGCTGTGACCCGTGCAAGGCCATTGGCGGAGATTATGGTAGAGGTCGTCCCAGAAGTAGTCCCCATTCCTCCAAACGATGGGCCGTGGCTAGAAGAAAATCCGAAGACGATTGCGGTTAATACAATCGCTATTCCAGCAATGGCCAGGGCATTCCTCATGACATGCCCTGTCGCAGGCAGCGGTGCCATGATTGTTCGAGGTCGGCCCATCGCGGCACCATTAAGAACCATCAAGGCGCCGACGGCTAACATCCCCGGACCCGAAGGTGCGGTTCCTGCCATCATAGGGGTCACCCCGGAGTACATCGAGACGCCGATGAACAGCATCACGATGCCGAACACAGCCATCATCGCCCCAAAAATCTTCATACGCCGCATTCCGAATTGCGTAACACTGGCAACTGCTGTGATCAGAAGCAGGACTCCAAGACCTTCAATCCCGACCCCCCACGCTAAACCTGAAGGGGTGTATCCGTTTTCACCCATCCCTATGCTCCCAGTCGTCACAGCAGATTCAGACAGGATTTGGTTGCCCGAGAAGAAGTCGAGGAGGGCGCCGGAGTGGCCGAGGTAGCCTCCGAAACCCCCAACGGCGCTCAGCTCTCCTCGCCTTGTATCTCCCGTGAGCACTTCCGCTAATCTCCCGTGGCCGTTCACAAAGGATGGTTGCTTCAGAGCCTTTAACTCTTCGTTTCGGCTGAACCTATTCAAAATACGTTGACTGTTTCAACCCAGTTTTGGCACGGGATTCACCAATTCCTCTCCTGATATCATGCGAGTAAAGTTCAAGTTCTCGACCTGTCTGCTGTTTCGCAACGAAAATTAATCGTTATGACCTGAATTGGCTGCGAAATCAATCCTCCTGAAGGCTAGGACTGTCAAAACTAGGAAAACCAAGAGTAGTCCGATGACGTATCCCGGATTGTATTCCTCCGACTGAGGAATCCCTTCGGCGATTTTAGGGCCTATGCTCGAAAAGAAATTCGAAACAGGAGGGAAGGCGTAGGTCAGTACCATGACGACTACTCCGAAACCAACCATCATTACTCCCGCAACATTCGCGTGCTTCATAGCGTTATTCTCGTTTCCGAACTCCTTTACGCGTGTCTCTTTCCACTTGCGACCTGCCAGCTTTAAGATAACCAGTGCCAGGGCTGCCCCTAAAAGTCCGTCCCCGACCGCACTTCCGAGGACGCGAACCCCAAAATCTGATGCAATGAAAAAGGGAGGATAAAACGGGATTCCGTGGGTGAACCAGACAATAGGGTACCAGAAAATCCCGCACGCAATTCCAGCTAGGCAGATAGCAGGTATGTCATACTTCTTGAAATGGAATGATGCGAAAACAATGTCGGCGCCGAGGCCCGAGACACCGTAGAAGAGATGTGGGTCATGTGTGCCATAAACGAAGACCTGACAAAAGCCGTTGATTGTCAGCGCAATTGTCCCAGCAGCTGGTTTCCTTACCAGACAGGCCGCAAAGACAGCACCATATTCAAGCCAGGTCTGGAGAAAGTCCCCAAACAGGGGGCCTCCAGTTACATGGAAGAGGTACGAGTTCAGCGAAGTCAACCAAGAATTCAGGGTGAATGATGCAAACAATACCGAGAGGGCTTGGTGATCCACCAGCCCAGTGGTGATCCCAACGGCAACAACTGCAGCCAGCTCCTTCCTGGAGAAGAAGAGAACGCTCGGCAACTATCTTGGCATTCTGCTCCAATGCACCTACTTACGAATTTTCCTCCCATCGAGGAGATCTTGTCTGGTTCGAGTGAGCCGATTTGGAGGCGCCCTGGCCGGGACTTTCGTCGAGGCGATTTCGAACCCGGGTCGCTGCCGCTCTGCCAAACTTGATTTGTTGACAGGGCAACATACTGACCTCTATACGGGAATGACCCCCTATACTACCAGGGCACCTGAGAAGGCTGCCGTAAGTGGGCTTTTAAGAATCATACGTTCATGTAGAAATTCTCAGGATGCCGAATGGGCGTCGGTCCACGCTTGTGGGTCTGGCCGTGGCGGGCGAGATGGCGCCTATACTTCTTGTTGCTTATGAGTTTCCCGCACTTCGGGCAAACCGGCACAGCCGAAGCAATACCCTTCGTCTTGATACATCTTCTGCACACCCAGCAGAACGACCAGCTTAGGAGTGA
>JAPCJK010000052.1 GCA_027886975.1 Nitrososphaerota archaeon | reverse complement strand
GCCGTCGAAGAGCTGCTGCATTGCCGCCATGACCTGTGGCTGGTGCATCCCTTCTTCGAGTGTGGCCAGGAGCACGGCATCATACTGCTTGACGTCTGCGAAGAGTTGGGTAAGGAACCTGTAGATCGTATCGGGCCGGTTGAGCATCAGGAGGGAGGAGATGGTGTCAACGACGATTCTGACCCTCCGACCTGCGTTCTGTTTCAAGGTCTCCTTTATGTTGTACGAGAGACCTGCCAGGTCGTTCACATCGTACTTGACCTGGCCGCCTTCGGAGGCGAACCATAACGGCACCTTCTGCTGCGTGTCTACCCCGAAGCCTTTCTCGTCTTGAAGTACTTCTTTCACTGAGAGCCTTGTCACGTAGAGGCAGAAGTCACCCTGGACGAGGCCCGAATGAGTGAACCAGTAGCCCAACGCTTCCTTTCCAATCCCAGGCGGCCCAACGACGAGGATCGTCGACTTGTCGGGGTAGCCATCTCCCAATAGCGGGTCGAGAGCAGCGATCCCGCTGGAAACCATTCAAAAGCTGCTTTTCTCGATTACGTTATAGGCGTTTGGAGACATGGAGAGGTCCAATCTCTTGGAGGCGAACGGGCCCGGAGGGGCCCGCTCCCAAACGGGTTCTCAAAATGGATTTCAATCGTGAACGCATGCAATTGGTCGATGGGGGCGCCCTGGCCGGGCCTTATCAGCCCATGTAGCTGTCCCTACATCATCTTTCTGGCTTGTTCGAAAGCAACTTTGTCCTGGTCCACGGCTGATTTGAAGGACTGAAGTGGCGTGACAGACCACTTGAGGGCCCCCCAGAAAGGCAGACTTCGGAGAAAGGCACCGACTTCTTCGTGGGACGAGGCATCCATTATCATGATGCCTTCCCTGACGCCTGCGACAACTCCCCCTGTGATCTTCTTCTCGTGCACAGACTTCTCCATCATTTCCAGACTTGGATGGACCACCTTCTCTATCCATTGGATTGCCTCCAAGAGAGGCTTTCCTGCGGTATTCTCTTCCACGTATACTCCCCTGATTAGGTATTGCATGGTCCCCGCGGCCTTAAGCGGTCATTTATGAGTTTCCGATTAGCCACAGCCTAGGACTTCGATGATCGCGGGCCCGCTGGGGTCCGCACCTGAATGGATCAGAAAAGTGGATTCCGTCCAGAATCACAGGAGGTCATAGGTTCTGTGGCAACTGCGGCTCTCCTGCTTAGGTCGAGGCCCCTCCCTCGGGCGGGCTTCAAGCACGTTATATAGCTCCCGAAGACGCAAGTCCATAATGACCACGAAGTTCGAGAAGACCGGACAGACGAAGGCGCATCTGGCGAAGGCAACGCAATACTACTTGCATCCGGAGAACCGGCCAAAGGTCCATCCCAACTTCGTCAAGGACTCCAAGGTGTTGAGCAGCGAGGGAGACACTATGACAATCGAGGAGCACACCCACATAATGGGCAGGAACCTGAGAGCGGTGAGCAAGATGACCCTGAACAGGGCGACAAACACCTTCGACATCCAGTTGCTGGAGGGGGACGGGAAGGGGAGTACCATCACCATAGCGTTGAAGGCCGTTCCGACGGGTACGGAGATGCACTACGCGGCCAACATGGAGCTAGGTGCGCTGGGCTTCATCGCCAAAAGTCCTGCCAGAAAGACCTTCGAGAACACGGTCGACGAAGACGCCAAAGCGATGGACGCGCTTCCCTAGCCACATTTCGATCAGTGTTCGGCCCATCCAATCCAAAGTTTGCCGGGGCGAACCTTCCAGGAATTCACCTACTGAAACGACTGACATCCGATACTTTGAACCTTTGAAGTAATTGCACGTGATGGGCCGATTAAGCGGACGAGCTGATTATTTGAAGGGTCGTCATGTGTAAAGCGGGCCCGGTGGGATTCTAACCCGCTTCGGGTTGGATGGGTTGAGGCTATACTAGCACCATTTCCAGGAATAAGATGGCCTTTAACGACGGCTCGGGCAAAGGAATTTAACAACCGACCGCGTGTGCAACTTTGCATGGTCCTATACGCAAGGGACATAGTCGAGAAGGATTTTCTTTCGCTTTCCAAGAACACCACCATCCTCGAAGGGGCGAAGGCGATGAAGAATTTGAAGCATGGTTTTGCAATCATTGGCACCCCGGCGAGTCCTGAAGGGATTGTCACTGAGTGGGACATCGTCGCCAAAGTTGTAGCAGAAGGCAGGGACCCGTCGAAATTGATCCTCGGGGATGTAATGTCGACGGAACTCCTCTATGTTGAAGCAGGCACTGGCCTCTCCTCAGTATCTCAGATCATGACAGAACGTGGGGTCAGGCGACTCTTGGTGAAAGATGGGAACCAAATAATTGGTTTCATCACATCCAAGACCATGCTCGCGCGCATGAACGAATACGTCGACAAGGTATCCTCGCAGATAAGCAGGCTGCAGACGCCCTGGTTCTAGAACTGAAGCTAGGCGACCTCAGGCAACATCGCAAGCTTTTCTGTTCGACAAGAGCGGAATCATAGACGGCAGCTTGGTCCTAATAAGACTCCGACGACTGAAGGTCCGATTTGAAGACCTTGCCCTCCAATGCATGGTCGGCTGGGTTTACGGACGGTGATGGACTACTAACGATTGGAATACAGGTACGGCCCGACAGACCATTCTTACGATTCTACCCACTTGTCAAAATTGACAACACGCATCCCGCCCCTCTAAGACTTCTCAGCGCAAAGTATGGAGGCAAAGTGGCCAAACGTGGAGGCATTGTGAACTCTAGAATGCGACAACGCTGGACACCACAATGGGCTTGGAGGTGTCCGAACTCGAGGTGCGAAACATTCCTCAAGGACATCCTCCCGCATCTTCGAATCAAGAAACAGCAGGCCCTCCTAATCCTTGAGTTGATCAGAAGGATGAAATCCCCAATCAAAGAGAAAAGAAAAGGACGAGGAGGGTCGGCTCCATTGACGGCCGAAGAACTTTCTTCGAGGCGAGAGCTTAGGAACAGCGTCAGGAGACTCAATACCAAGGGAAGCTACTCTCGGTCCCTGCGAGCCCTCAGGGAACTGCCTTTGGAGAGCAATCGATTCGAGTCGGAGGTGGTTTCTCTCACATATGAAACATTGGACCTCAACCTCCTCCATTGGATGGCTGGATTCTTCGACCCGGAGGGATCCATTGGGATTCAAATACAGATTCGTGAGAACAGAACCTCGCCTAGATTCGCGTTGAAGATTACTATTGCGAACAGCAACATCGTTGGTTTGTACCCCTTCATCGAGATCTTCGGCGGACGAGCCTACCTCAGGGCGAAGACGAGGGTCAGTGCAAACGGTTTGAAGTGGAGCGATATTTTCTATTGGTATTGCCCGCAAGACTCGGCCATGAAATTCACTAGTGATATGGCGAACCTGCTTATCATCAAAAGGCCTCAGGCCCTCCTGGGAAGACGATTCCTTGATTGTATTGCGAAAGACCCGCCAGAAAAGCGCTCTGAAGATGGAAGATTCGCACGCTTGACTCCCGACAAGGTAGCAGCTAGGAAGCGTTACCATGAAAAGATGCTAGTTCTTAATAGTCTCTGATTTGATTAATCTTGCAAAGGGAGGTGGTGGGTCTTGGCCATTGTTGTATACATCGATGGTCTAAGTTAGCGAACCGCGGAATCCCGGAACGGGCACCTACGGTTTTGTGATTTACGACGGAGGCAGGAAGCTCGCCGAAGGATCAGGGCTCGCGGGTTATGATGTGACGAGCAACTACGCCGAGTATACTGCACTTGCGGAGGCCCTCAAGAAGCTGAAGGGTCTGGGCATCGAGGGTGACGTATTGATCAGGTCGGACTCCACTCTGCTGGTGGGGCAGATGAGTGAGGGATGGAAAGTCAAAGGTGGGATGTATGTGGACAAGCTGAAGGAAGCAAGGGACTTGATGAAGGAGTTCGGGTCGCTCAGGTTCGAATGGATACCTAGAGAACAAAACACGGAGGCGGACTTGCTCACCCGAATCGCATACGAGAAACACAGAAAGTAACTTGGCGGTTCAGAGTCTTTTCTTAGCCGCTATCATCTTGATTGCTTTGTCGATTCTGTTGGCACGAGTCCCCTGAGTCTTTGCCGATTCAATCCAAGTCACATAGGCCTTCTTGTGTGAGGGCGCCATCTTCTCGAACTCGGCCTTGGCAATTAGCGCAGACGCCAACGCGGCGGCAAAGTCCTTCGGGATTGATACTTCGACCGGCGAAGTGTCCAAATCGAACTCTACCTTTACAACGTCCCCGGCCTTCTTGCCTATCTTGTCTCGAAGCTCTTTCTTAACGACTACGAAGTGTCTGCCCGAGCCAGAAGGTAAGAGTGCTCCTTTGAAGGGCACGGCGTCAATGGTGCCTTTGACCCTAAGCCTGGCTTTGATGCCAGTCTGCTTGACGAGGTCCACCGGGATAGGAGCGATGGTCCAGGTTCCGATGCCTTCAGGACGGGCCAGGGTAGTTTTGAAGCTCCAGCGGGACACGAAAGTCGGAGGGAGAGAATCCTCTAATAACAATTCATGCTTAAATCGACTGGACTTGGGTCGGACACGCGTGTCCCTCGAAGAGCTTGCTGGCTCTCCCGCATATGAAATATTCAACGAAGTCGCTAAGCGAAAGGCAGCAGGGGAGGATGTCGTCAGCCTAGCAATAGGGGAGCCTTCCTTCGCAACCCCGCCTGAAATAGTAGAGGCTGCCTGCCAGAGTCTGAAGAGCGGGGCGACTCACTATGTCGGTTCCTACGGGATACCTGAGCTGAGGGATGCGATATCCCAGAAGGTAAGGGACAAGAATCGCATCACAGCGGATCCAAAGAATACTGTATTCATCACGACCAAGCTCGCCGTCTACGCCTGCTTGATGGCAGCGAAGGTTGACGGGGGAGATGTCCTCATACCCGACCCTGGGTATTACTATTCTGAACCCGTGATTATGAACGGCGCGAAGCCTGTGCGGTATCCCCTCGGCCATGGCTTCAACATCGACGCTGAAGCCATCAAGAAGCTGGCCACTGAAAAAACAAGAGCAATAATCATCAACACCCCCTCGAACCCAACAGGTCATGTCTCGACCAACAGCGAGTTAAGCGAGATTTTCGACTATTGCAAAGAGAATGAGATTCAGATATTGAGCGACGAATCCTACGAAGACCTTGTGTACGAAGGCGCGCACCACTCCATCGGGGCGATGGAAGATGCGCCCTCACTCGTATATTCGCTCTTCAGCCTCTCGAAGAGCTACGCGATGACAGGGTGGAGAGCAGGCTACGTGGTCGCGAGCGAAAAGAAGATCTCGCTGCTCAATATTTTCATCGAAAACACGCTCACCTGCTTCCCTCCATTCATCCAGGCGGCTGCCGCGTACGCAATCAAGAACGGACAGCGTTTCATCGAACAGTTCCGTGACGAACTCAAGTATAGAAGGAAGCTCCTAGAGGAAGCGCTCGACAGCATGCCGTCGATTACTTACACCCGCTCACAGGGAGCATTCTACTCATTTCCGAGTTATGCAGCTTCCTTGGGTTCAACCGAGCTTGCTCAAAGACTCCTCAGGCAGAACAACCTGGCTGTCATTCCTGGGGTCCTCTTCGGGCCCTCAGGTGAGAAGCACCTAAGGATTTCATTCGGGGCACCGCGGGAATCCATTGATGAAGGAATGAAGCGACTGAGAGTTGGGCTCGCACAGTCATGAAGCAGTTACAGCGCCTGGTAATCTACGGCTCGCTGGGATTTAGACCAGGGTTATCTGAACTACTTTGGGCGTTCAGAAAGAACAACAGCCTTGAGGAATTTCCGGTATACCTGGACGACCACCCGTTCCAGCTCTACGAGCGAATTCTGGCGGAGAGGAAGAACGGCATGCGGTCAGCCGATGTTGTCCTGATGCCCCACTATATGGTGCTCAGGCTTGAGAAGGAGGGCCTCCTTGAGCCGCGCGAGAGCAAGGAATCGCACGCATATCCTGCCAGATTTCAAAGCAGGAAGTCTCTTTGGTATGCGGCCGCAACGACGTTCATGAGCATGGTCTTCGATAGCAAGAGGCTGTCACCCACCGACCTCCCTGAGTCGCTCGAGGATCTCATGGAATCTCCATTCGTCGGTCAGCTTGGCCTTCAATCGCTGACGGCCAGCAAATCTGGGAATCTCGGCGTCCATTATCTGGCCTTCCTGAAAAGCAAGGTGGGGCAGAAGAGGTGGGACGCTTTCATCCATTCAATGGTCAGGCGGAACAGGCCAAAGTCCTACGACTGCATCGACCATCTCCTCCAGGGTCTCCTTTCGGGGGATCACCTGCTCTCGCTGACCGTCTACTCGCTCGCCTACTTCCGAGAGAAGTCGAACGGCTCCCCAGTTTCCCTTTTGAAGATGGGGGACGCCCCTCAGATGTTCACTTTTACCTCAATGGGCATCATGAAGACCGGGGCGAAGAGTGAATCGGCAGGCAGGTTTGTCGATTTCATCCTAGGAAAACAAGGCCAGTCCATGGTGGGCAACATACCCGGCCTTTCTCCGGCGAGACCAGGGGTCAAGCCATCGTATCCGACAGAGGTCGAACCTCCTGGAGTGGACGACTTTCATCCCACAGAAGCCGACATGAAGTCCGCCGCTGAAGCCGCGAAGAAATTCGCCGAGCTCAGGCTCCCCTGAATCAGGGCTCTGAATCTTTAAGAGGCGGTCGGGCCAAAATCGACCACCTTGAAGCAGGTTGTGATTACCCACGGCTACTACCAGCCGTACTTCTACTGGATGTTCCCGATCGTCGTCGCCAGGGAGGAGGGGCTCTTCGAAAAGGAAGGGGTGGACCTCAGGGTGCACGACATCGTTACCGGAGGACAGCCGGAGGACAAGGCGAATTGGTACAAGGAAGCACTGGAGAAGAACAGCAGGGACTTCTATTTCTGTTGCGCCTGGCAGGGAATCTACAGCACCGCCGAAACTGGGAAGGGGAAAATCGGGGCCGCCCTGAAGTCCACGCTGATCAAGACGTTCGCGATCTACTCGAGGCCTGACACCGGGTTCGAGAACATCCTCGACCTTGTGGAGAGCGGAAAACCGATTGCGGTCAACAAGAACGCAGACGCCCACTATGTGACCTTGAGGAACCTGGCCGAGTTCGTGCCCGAGGCCAGCGTCAACCTCACCCATCTCGGGGGAGTCGAACGCTGCTTCAAGGCCTTGATGGCAAAGGGGGTCGACGCCGCCACCCTCGCAGGGCCCTACGCAGAGGCCGCGGAGGCGATGGGATACAAGAAACTCCTCCCCTTGTCAAGGACGGAACCCACCGTCGTGGTCTTTGATGATGACCTTGGGATGGAGGCGGTAGTCCGTTTCGTGGCAGGGATCAACGGAGCCGTCAGGCTGATAAATACAGACCGGCCCAAATACGCTCTGAGATACAAGTCGGAGTTCAGGCAAGTTGTGGAGAGGTATCTGCCAGAGATACAGGGTAATCTTGACAAGATCATGCCCCGAATCTCTCTTCCCGTATGGCAGGACGCGAAGCCGATGGCAAAGGAGGAGTTCGACGAGGTCAGGAATTTCCTGCTTGAGCACGGACTTTCTTCCGCAGGCAAAGGATACGAAGGCTCCGTCACGGTCCCTCAGGCCCTTCAGGGCCCGAGTTAGAATAATTCGAACTCAATATTTAATACCCAGTTAGGGCTGTTTTTGTTGGTATGAGACCGCTCAGGATCAAGAACTCATTCATCCCTTGGTCGTTCCCTGAAATCGTCGCAAAAGAGGAGGGACTCTTCGAGAAGGCGGGACTCGATGTCAGCTTCTACGCGCTGGAACCAGCTGATGTCGAGCCGAGCAACAAACCCAGTTGGTACAAAGGGCTCACTGAAGAAGGAAAGGTCGACGCTTACTCCTGTTGCGCCTGGGCCGCCCTGGACAGGCTCTCCGATGGCGGAAAGAACAAGATAGTTGGCGCGACGAGCTCCCTTGATTATGCGTTCACAATAATGGTCCAGCCCAATTCGAAAATCAAAGAGGTTACCGATCTCGCGGACGTCGAGATTCTGGTGAACCTAAGGACAGGGTCCCACTATTGCAACCTTAGGCAGCTGGAAGACCAAGTACCTTACGAGCACATACGGCTAGTCCACGGCGGGGCGCCTCAAAACAGACTCCTCGCGATGATGGATGGGTCAGCCCAAGCGGCCGCTTTGATATCTCCATACACAGAAGTGGCGGCGGCACTTGGGTTCAGAGAGGTCTTCAAGACTAGCATGGTCGATGTTCTCGCCTACGTCGCAAGGAGCGACCTTCCAGAGTCTGAAGTCTCGTCCTTCCTCACGGCACTGGAAGCGGCAATCAATCGGATCAGGGCGGACCCAGAGCATTACAAGCCACTCTACATGAAGGTCCTCAGGGAAACGCTTAGTGGCTACCCGAACGAGTACAAGTCAAAGGCGTTGGCAGCCGCTGCTGCAGTCGAAACCTCAGTCAAGACGGTTCAGTGGGGCCCGCTGAAGCCCTACGCGAAGGAGACATTCTCGACCATAGAGACCTGGATGGAAAGCCACAGTCTTCTCGAAAAGCCGATATCCTACGAGCAGCTCGTGAACAACAGGCCCCTGCAAGAAGCTCTCAGTTCGGAGAGCCGATGACTTTCTTGGAGGGTAACCCTGAATGGTGACAACTCTCCAGCCTCCAATTGAGATCCCTCGAGAATGGTACAGCATAGTACCAGACCTCCCCGGGAAACTCCCGCCTGTTATCGACCCAGTCACGAGGAAGATTGCTGACAAGGCACTACTCCACCGGCTCTTCATCGATGAGCTTGCGAGGCACGAATACTCTAATGAACGATTTATCCCTATACCACAGGAGGTCAGGGAGGCCTACTCGATATGGCGCCCAACCCCTCTCGTTAGGGCAAAGAGACTCGAAAAGGCTCTTTCGACCCCGGCGAGGATATACTACAAGAACGAGACTGTGAGCCCTTCAGGCTCACACAAGGCAAATGCTGCAGTAGCCCAGGCATACTTCGCAGCAAAACAGGGAATCAAACGTCTGGTTACGAGTACTACAGCGGGGCAGTGGGGGACAGCCCTCGCGTTCGGCTGTAGCATCTTCGGTGTCGGCTGCACGATATTCATGTCGAGGTCTTCTTACGACGGCAAACCGTACAGAAAGGACCTCGCCGAGATGTGGGGAGCAGAATTGCTCCCCAGCCCGAGCACTCGAACCGCGGTAGGCAGGAAGATCCTCGAGGAGGACCCCCATGGACCTGGGACAATGAGCATAGCCAAGAGCGAGGCGCTCGAGGAAGCGCGAGGTGACATCAACGCACGAAATTCGGTCGGCAGCATAATGAACTTCGTGCTTGCCAGCCAGACTGTGGTAGGGCAGGAGGCCATCGCACAGATGGCCGCCGTCGACGACTACCCCGATGTCCTGATCGGGTGCGTGGGAGGGGGAAGTAATTTCTCGGGCTTATTCTGGCCTTTCTACAGGGACGCTGTAGCGAAGAAGGGCCCAAAGGAAATCGAGCTCATCGGGGCTGAGTCGACTGCGGCTCCCAGGATGACAATGGGGGAGTACATTTACGACCACGCAGACGCAATGCGAACGAGCCCACTTTTCAAGATGTACACGGTGGGACATCGTTTTGTCCCCCCAGTTGTGCATTCGGGTGGCCTGAGGGTGCACGGCTCCGCTCCGACTCTCAGCCTCCTCCTCCACGAAGGCAAGATCAAGCCGGTCGCGTTCAATCAACTGGAGGCGTTCGAGGCGGGGTCAATGTTCGCCGCAGTCGAGGGAATCCTACCGGCGCCTGAAACGGCCTTTGCAATCAAGGCAACAATAGACGAGGCGAAACGGTGCAAAGAGACGGGCGAGAAGAAGACCATACTCTTCAACCTATGCGGCCACGGCCTGTTGGACATCGAGGCCTATCGTGAATACAGGTCAGGCAAGATGTCGCCAGGGGATGCAGACCCTGCAGCTATTCGCAAGTCGCTCGCCGAGGTGAAATCCCTCTATCCATGGCTCGACCAGTCTTCGTAGTGGCAGAGTTTGGCCCATAGCAAGTCGATGAGCTACGACGGTTATCTGAATCTGAATAAGTTGTTGGCGCTCCAGAAACCGCTTTCGAGGCCCAGGCAGCACGACGAGACGCTGTTCATCATCGCCCATCAGACCTATGAGCTTTGGTTCAAGCTCATACTCAATGAGCTAGAAAGGAGCATCGAGCTCATGAGCACGGGGAATTTTCGAGAGGCAAGCCGCCTACTGGGCAGGGTGGTGGCGGTCGAAAAGATCCTCATTCAGCAACTCGAGGTCTTAGAAACAATTCGATCGACAGACTTTTTCAGGTTCAGAGATGTTCTGAGGCCTGCCAGCGGTTTCCAATCGGCTCAGTTCAGGGAGATTGAATTCATTTCAGGCCAGAGGGACGAGAGGTACCTTGACCTGCACAAGGCCGACAAAGTGACGTATGCCCGACTCAAGCGTAGGTTCAACTCCCCGTCTCTCTGGGACGCGTTCAGGTTGGCTCTCAAACGGAGTGGGTTCGAGCTCGGTAGTCCTGGCACCACCGCCCATCCCACGGAGAAGGAAATGAAAGCTGTCGTGAGGATTTACACCGAAAGGCGTTTCCCTGACCTCCTCGAGCTTGCTGAGGCCCTCCTGGAATACGACAAAAACTTCTGGCTGTGGCGCAACCACCACATGGGGATGGTTGAGAGAGTCATAGGAAGGAAGCCAGGAACCGGTGTCGAAATTGTAAAGGACGCCATTGGGCCATATTCGTTCGATTCTTCCGGAGTGTCCTACCTCAAGACAACCCTCAGGCGCAGGTTCTATCCTGCCCTATGGGCGGCGAGGGGTAGGCTCCCCGAGGGCTAGCGGGACGATGAAGACAAGGACAATCTTGGTGGGCCCGCCCGGATTTGAACCGGGGATTCTGGCGTGAGAGCGGCATATGCCCTCAACTCGCCGTGTGAGAGCGATGTCCTAACCAGACTAGACCACGAGCCCGACAGTGCCGCTTCGATGGCGGGTTTTGACCTTTTACTTCTTGAGGCCCACTGAGCGGTTCTTCAGCCTGAGGTCGGACGACCTGCACTTCCGGCACCTCTCGGCGTTGAGCGGGTTTCGGGCCCCGCATCTCAGACAAACCTGCAGGAAAAGCCTCCTCTTCTGGGCAATCTGTTTCTTGGCAGCGTCAGCTATTGGCATGAAAGAGAACCTGTTGTTGAGGTGCCCGCTGAGCCACGACTATGAAGTTTTCGGTGCGAAGGGTCCGAAAGTCGCAAACTCTAAACTCGGGGCAGAGACGAAGAGTCGATTGGCACCAAAGAAGGACGAAGAGAAACCTGACGATGGAAGCTCAGAAGTTCCGAAGATGGGCCTCCGGGACCTGTTGGCGTTGGCTGTGGCTGCGCTAGAGACCTTCCTGCTTCCTCTGCTGGCGATTGCGGTTGTCATAGCGCTCATAGCTATTCTGCTCAAAGTTAGGCCCTGACTCCTGGGGAGGGTTCCACTTTGAGGTCGAGGTCGTAGAGGCACTCCACCCATTGACCAGGGCGAACCTGGACAGGTTTTGGAAATTCCTTGGCGCATCTTTCCGTCGCGTATGGGCACCGTGACATGAACCTGCACCCCGGCGGGATGTTCACTGGGCTTGGCACATCCCCCTCGATAACCCCGCCCTTCTTCCTCTTCGCCGGGTCTGGTATTGGAGCAGAGGCGAGTAGCGCATGGGTGTATGGGTGCTTTGGAGACTCGTAGATCCTCGAGGTATCGGCGACCTCTACCACCCTTCCTAGGTACATCACAGCCGTCCTGTTGCACATGAACCTTATGACAGATAGATTGTGCGAGATGAAGAGGTAGGTCAGTTTCAAATCCCTTTGGAGAGCCTTCAGGAGGTTGAGGATCTGTGCCTGGACTGAGACGTCCAGGGATGACGTCGGCTCATCGAGGACTAGGAACTCAGGGGTGACCGCCAGAGCCCGAGCTATCGCTATACGCTGCCTTTGCCCCCCGCTGAACTCGTGGGGGTACCTCGAAAGATGGTCGGGATTCAGCCCCACCAACTTAATCAGGTCTGCTGCCCTTTGGTTAGCCTCCTGCCTGCTCCTGACCAAGTGGTGGATCCCCATCGGCTCGGTAATAGCGGATCGGACGGTTTGCCTTGGGTCCAGGGATGCATACGGGTCCTGAAAGACGACGGCCGTCAACCTCCTGTATTCCCTCAGCGCCCGTCCCTTGGCCTTGGTCATGTCCTTACCCGAAAAAAAGATCCTCCCGCCAGTGGGCGCTGTGAGCCGTAGGAGAGTTCTCGCAAGGGTGGTCTTTCCGCACCCGCTCTCACCCACCAGGCCCATAGTCTGCCCGTTCGCTATCTTCAGGGAGACCCCGTCGACCGCCTTCACGTATCCCATCGTTCGCGAAAGTAATCCGCTCCGGATGGGGAACCATTTGCGGAGGTCATCCAACTCGACTAGCGGCGAAGACTCGGCCACTCTTCATCCTCCATAGAGGAAGCACGTTACTGCGTGTCCAGGCGACACCTCAGTCATTGGAGGCTTGGACTCCGGGCACTTTTGGTAGGCGTAGGGGCACCTCGGGTGGAAGCGGCAGCCGCTCGGAGGATTGATCAGGTCGGGGACGGACCCCTTGATCGACTCGAGGGTTTCGCTGCTCAGGTCCGGCCTGAGTATCGCTGCCATTAGGCCCTTCGAATACGGGTGCGAGGGATTCTTGAAGAACTCCACCAGTCCGGCGACCTCCACCACGCTCCCTGCGTACATCACCGCGACCCTGTCGCAGACCTCCGATACCACCGCGAGGTCGTGGGTGATGAGTACGATGGCGGCGTCTATCTTGTCGCGCAGGTCTTTCAGGAGTTCCAGAATCTGCGCCTGGACGGTGACGTCCAGTGCCGTCGTTATTTCGTCTGCCAAAAGCACCCTGGGCCTGCGGACGAGGGCCATTGCAATCATTGCCCTCTGCCTCATCCCTCCAGAAAGCTCGAACGGGTACATCTTGAGGACCTTCTCTGGCTCTGAGAGCCGCACGAGCCTTAGGTAGTCAAGAGCGCGCAGGGACGCAAGCCGCTTGCCCTCCTTATTGGAGAGGTTATGAGACTGTTTTGCCCTACGAAGCGACTCGAGCTCCTGCTCCTCCGTCAGACTCCTCTTCATCATAGCCTCCAACTTGGTCATCCTTGCTGCGATGAGGTCCTCTGCGAACACCTTCAGGTCAGAGGTCAGCGCCTCGGTAATCTGAAGCCCAATGGTAAGAACGGGGTTGAGGTAAGTCATCGGGTCTTGGAAGACGAGAGCTATGTCATTCAGCCTCGAAAGTCTTACTGCCTCCTTCTTCATCTTCAGAAGATTCTTTCCGTCCAGGAGGACTTCCCCCGAGATCACTTCGGCGTTGATGGGTAGGAGCCCGGCCACGGCCAGCGCAGTCACTGATTTGCCGCACCCGCTCTCACCGACCAGGCCAAGGATTTCCCCCCTTTGCACCTCGAGGTCCACTCCATCGAGGGCCTGCACATCCCCGGCGTAGGTGTGGAAGACGACCTTCAATCCCCTTATGCTGAGGGCGGCTTCGGTCGGCCTCGGCGCCTGTTGTTGAACGTACGTCCCCTGGTTACCTCCTGAGCCTCGGGTCCAGTGCGTCTCTGATTCCGTCACCGAGCAGATTGAACCCTAGGGCGATGAGCAGTATCGTCAGTCCAGGAAACAGAACGAGCCAGGGGGCAATGAACACGTTATCGATCCCTGCATGCGCGAGGTTTCCAAGTTCAGGAAGAAGAGGAGATGGGGAGAAACCGATGAACATCAGCACCGAGAAGACGAGTATCACTCCTCCAACGTCCAGCGTCGCCTGGACCAGAACGGGGTAGATTGAGTTGGGGACTATGTGGCGGAAGAGTATCCTGAGCCTCCCCGCTCCGGTGGATCGAAGAGCTTCGACGTAGGCCTTCTCCTTCTCCGTGAGCACCTGGGAACGGATGAGCCTGACATAGGTGGGCCACCAGGTGATTAGGACCGCAGTGGTTAACCAGAAGAGGCTGTGTGAAAAGAAGGTTACCAGGACTATGGCCAACGAAAGCCCGGGAATGGAGAAGAACACATCGGTGATGCGGAGCACCAGCTCGTCCAACAGGCCTCCTGCGTACGCCGCCACGGCCCCCATGCTAACCCCGATGACCACCGCCGAAGCCACGATTGTGAGAGCGACCTCCAGATCAAGCGGGAGGGCCAGTATGATCATCTGGAGCAGGTCTCTCCCGTAGGCGTCGGTCCCCAGGGGGTAGACCTGGGCCCCTGGACAGACGAAGAGGTTGTGGATGCCCCAATCGATGACGGGGTTGTTCCAGCAAAGCCTGATGGGGAGGTTCTGCGTGTTTCCCGCCGCCGGGTTCACTATCAGGCTGGAGACAAGCGAAAGGACGACCGAACCTATCGCGAGGACGCTCCCCACCACGACGATCGGATTCTGTCTCATCAGATGAAGGGTGTATCGTAGCTCCGACTTCCTTCGCGAGTCGCCGACTCCTGTTTTCTCCAAATCCAACCACTCAGTACTTGATCCTGGGGTCGAGTATCGCATAGAGTATGTCGACCCCCAGATTGGCGACGATTATAATCAGTGATGTGACCAGGATGTATAGCTCGAGGAAGTTCACGTCGATGACTGTCGTCGCGCTCTCTGCCGCAGCGCCCACCCCCGGCCATGAGAAGATGTATTCCACTACAATGACTCCTCCAAGGAGAAAGGCGAAGATAAGCCCCGAAATCGTCAGAGCGGGGAGGACGGCGTTCCTGAAGGCGTGCCTGTAGACGACCACCCTTTCCTTGAGTCCCTTGGACCGGGCGAGGAGGACGTAGTCTTGGCGGAGGGCCTCCATCATGCTTGAGCGGACGATGCGCGTGAGAGCCCCCAGGGTGGAGACGCTGAGCGTGATCGTCGGGAGGACCAGGGCCACAAGGGAATTCCAGAAGTAGGAGACGTTCCCCGAAAGTAGGCTGTCGACTACAGGCATGCCCGTGTACGTCGTGATTGTCCCGGGGGTGGTGAGGCACGCG
>JAPCJK010000051.1 GCA_027886975.1 Nitrososphaerota archaeon | reverse complement strand
TGCTGCGAAGAAGCGGAAAGCTGAGTGAGGTTTTAAGGACAGTTGCGGGGCCTCGCAAACGCCGGGGTCGCCTAATCTGGTAGTTGTACCATCTAGCGGGTGCACTAACCGTCGTCCGGCTTGGGTTCTGGATGGCACGGTGTACCACTAATCTCGCTTCTGCTATATATGCGCCAACCAGGCCGAAAGTTCAGGCCGGAAGGGTTTCGACCCCCACAGGGTCTCCTTTCTTCGGCCCGAAATTCATTTGCGGGTCCGGTGCGACCCGCAAAGTTTAGTGTGCAAGTCTAAACTCGGAAGCATTCGCACTTGCCTGGCTCAAACGTGTATTGCGGGCGCCCCTGCCCGACCATCGGGGGTTCTGTCAACCCGGTAGTAAACTAGAACGGCAGCACAGTGTACGAGCATGTGCCGAGGACGACGGAGCTGACCTGCGCTCCCGAGGACAAATCGACTGTCACCACACCGCCGGGATACTTCGACGCAAAGCCTATTCCGGCACTTGGATGGATAGAAATTGTCGTACCAAATTCCACCCCCTGTAGCGGAACGCTCGAGACTATGGTGTTGCTGCTCCCCCCAACCACGACAAGCCCGGTCGCACCGCTTGAGAAGTTCAGGTCAGTCGTCGCGAGCACGTTCCCGGTCGATGGGTCATAGGCGAAAGTTGGTGAGACCCAGAATATTCCACCCCCGAGCCCCTGGATAGGTATGGTGGCGACCACAGAACCCTTCGCTGGGTCGACCGCGACGAGCTTGTCTGGATCGCTGCCGTTGACAGTATTCTGAAACCTGCTTAACCCGTAGAAGTAGAGATCATGGTTCGACGGGTTGTAAAGGACAGGCTCGTACATGTAGTTATCCACCGGGGGAACAGGCAGCTTAATGGTCTGAGTCAGCAATGCATTGGTCGTCGTGTCAATTTCGAAGATTGTGTGATTCACAACCCCGTACAGAAGCCCGTTGTCCTTGTCATAGGTCAAGCTCGAGTAGTATTGAGGGACAAGTATTCTCGCAACGAGGTGATAGTCGGCACCGCTGACAGCGTAGACGTAATTGTCGAACGTCCTCAGGAACAGCTCGTTACTGTTGGGGCTGAAAGTCTCGCCGACGGAGTTCGTAAGCCCTGTGATGACAGAGACCGCCTTGTCGGTCCTGCTATCTATCACCACCAGCAGACCGGAATCCGAATTGATTCCGAAAATCATCCCGTTCAGAGGGTCGTAGACCATCTGGGTCAACTTGGTACCCATGCCGCCAACAGGTTGGTCGCTGACAAGGCTGTTCGTATTCGTATCTATGGCGAAGACTTCAGAGCCACCGACGTAGAGCTCCTTGTTGCTTGGGGTGTACAGCAAGAAGCTAGGAACTCCTGCGCTCATCGGCAAAGAGATGGTACTGACCAACTTCCCAGTGGCCGCATCCAGGACAGAGACTGCGTAGGTCCCCTGGTCGGCCAAATAGACCTCCCCGTTGTCAGTGTCGACAAACATCGAGAGGACCGCCTCCTGCCCGCCACACGATTTTCCCTGGCTCCCTGGAGCGGAGGGTGTCTCTGCGAAGAGGTAAGCCAACGGGGAAATCGCCTTGCCAGATGAATTGGTCGCGAGAACCGCCACCCAGTAGGTTGTCCCAGTTAGGCTTGGGAATTCGACCGCAACGGATGCCTCGCCTCCGCCTGCGAGTCCAACGGCTGCCACCGCAGACGTGGAACCCTTGGTGAGGAACGAGTTTACGATGGAACAACAAAGTGGACCGTACTGGGTCTGTCCCGTTCCATAGGTAACGTTGGCTGGGTAGGCAGTCGCCTCGACTTGAGCCTGCTGGAACAGATGGGTCCTGTTCCGGTAGGTGGCGTTCACTGACAGGCCATTTGCGCCGAGGCCTACGACGCTAGCCCCCACTAACTGGAGAGGAGCGTTACCGCCAGCGAACGAACCAACCAGTGTCTGCGTGACCGTCGTTGTGCGGTTCACCGTGGTGGTGGCCATCGTTGTAGATGTAGCCGTTGTAGTGGAGGTAGCCGTCGTTGTTCGAATCATGCTCGTAGTCCCAGTTGTGGTGACTGTGGTTGAGGAGGTCACAGTTTGAGTCGGCCCCGGATGCGAAGTCAGCGAAGCATAGACGAGAGCTGAGGCCAGCAAGACCACTACGACTACCAACGTGGCGCTTGTCTTCCCGATCGCTTCACGAACAGAGATTTTCATGCGGTCGGCCCAATTGATCCTGGGAGCATTCCATACCCGAGCTTCTCAAGAGATTAGCGACCTTATAGTTCTACTATTTGGAACGAAGGCTTCCCACCTATGAAAATAGCTCAAATCAGGGTCATCTAGTCGAACAGAGTTCATTCTGAGCTTATTGGTCACGGGCCCGGTGCGATTCATCAACTGTCCTTGACACGATTCCAGGCCCGGATGGGGTGAGGTCGCGCGTCGGGGCACCCCAAGATTCGAACGTCCGACCTGTGTTTTTCGGGTTCGGTTCCTGTTGGGCCCGCTCTTCAAACAAAAGCTGACGAACGTCTTTGGCGAATCAAACCTTCATCGGGGGGGAGCCGATGTCTTACCACTGGCGCTGTGCTTAGTGGTAGAAATTGGTATCTATCTACGACTTCTATTCTTTGGACATGGCTCAAAAAAAGCGAGTAAAGAAACTGAAGTCGAGACAGACCAAGACACGAAGTGCCGAGTAAGGTCTGACACATTGCTGGGGCTGCAGACGCAGCCCCTTCCTCTTTTTACCTTCCTAAGGACTCGAAGACACTTCCAGACAGCTCCCGAAGGCCGGGGAAAACGAATACTGGCCTATCCAAGATTAGCGAGACCGAGGCTGAAATCCAGGTTTCTAACTCAACATCAAGCGAACAGGTCAGCCGAAGTGATTACTTCATAAATCGACCGGGTCGTGGAAAGTAGGAGCGTCTCAAGGAAATCGAAGGTGGGGGTGTAATTCTTAGTCGGCCGGTATCTTGACCTCTTCAAATAGAGAATTGCGAGCCCGAATGCCCCATTCGCGCCGAGAATCCCCGCGACTGCGTACGTCGTGGGCACGCCATTCAGGAGCCATCCAACTGCAAGGGCCGCGGAGACAAGAACGACACCTAGGTATGGGATCACGTACTTCTTCGAGTGTTCCCGAAGCCTTCCCGACCGCGAGTTGAATTCCTCGTCAACAAGAGACTTGACCTTGTCGAACTCCTCGAAGAGTCTCATGCTTGCTTCTTCGAACTCTCCTATCCTCTTTTTCAAGGCTGACAAGTTGGCGTCGCTAACGCTTAGGACCGCCCCGTAGTATCCGACATCTATCTTCCCCTCCTCGGGGTTGATTAGCGTGGCCAAGTCGTGGCGTGCCCTCATAGCCGTTCCGTAGTCTGATTCGAGTCTACCAATGGCCGACTGGAGAGCCGAGCGGAGGGACGAGAACCGATCGAGGTTCCTCTTCAGCATCACAAGCTCCTTGTCGTACAACCCTGAGATAGCGTGCCGTGAAGGAGACCTGTTCATCGTCCTCCTCGCTACAGCAAGCCCGATGTTCGCCTCCTTCAGCACCTCGTCAAAGTAGCCGCTCCAGTTCTGGATGAGAAAGAGTCTGGCCACCTTGAGAGTTGAGTGCCTAAGTTCATCCGTCCTCCCCACGAAGACCAGCCTGCCCCTGATGGGCTCCAGGAACGCGGTGGCCTGATAGACTCCTAGCTTCTCGTGAACGCTGCCTGCCTCCTTCTCCAATTTGGCAGCCAGCACACTCAAATTGTCCAGCCCAAGGACGACGTGCTTCTTGAACTCCTCCACGTCTCCATGGAGGTTCGATTCACTGAGGTCCTCGGCAAGAAGGGCTGGGAAGATTGAGGTCTGGATTCGCTTGTAGTCTTCAGGGGTGACCTCCAACGTCCACATACTCGAGACGACCGAATTGAGAAAATTGACCGTTGCCTTCTTCTGCCGTAGGATGAAGTTCGACGTTGATGATTTGGCCTCGGAGTTTGAGAAACTCGTGATTTCCCTCGAGAGGTCTGTCAGAAGCCTCGTGGATTCCTGCTTGCCCGGGCTGAAGACGCCGACAGTTCTGTGAAAGTGCTCCTCCCGCCGCCTGACGAAGTCGGCGTAGTGGTCCTGGAAGACCTTCTCCTTCTTCCCCATCTCGGTCCGGATTTCCTCGAGGCTCTCGGTCGCCCTCCCCATCTTCAAATTGACTATGCAGAAAGGAGGCTGCCACTCCACGCTGTAAGAATGGGAGAATTTGGACGCCGTTTTCCTGACTCCGTGCACATACTCACGGATCAACCTCTCTGGGAGCGACGGAGGCAGAGGCATGAAGAGGGCGACGAACTTGTCGTGGATGGTCTCCAATTTCAGCCGCCTCCTTCTCAGTTTCAGCACACTTGTCTTGACGACAAGAAGGTACCCGGCAAGCAGCATCACAAAATACAGAATCAACACGACACCGACTGTCCCGCTCAGGGGGTCGAAGCGGGCCTGGAGAAGGCCGCTTCCTATGATGACTGCCGACCCGACAGCTCCTTGGGTGAGATAGAACATTAAGCGTGTGACCGTGTAGAGGAAGAGGACGAGCCAGCCGCCAGCGACCACAGCGAAGCTAAGGAGTATGAGCTTCTTCCTCGTTTTCAGATGCCGGGTGGTCTGCTTTTTGCTCCTGGCGAGGCGTCCTAAGAGGCCCCTGATGTACGAGAATGAATCCTCCCTCAGGTTCGGCATGTCTAGGATGTCGGAGAGCGCGTAGTAGCCGTCGTTTTCAATCACAGGAGACAGGTTGAGGTAGGTTCCGTAATAGCACAGAAATGCCGGGAGCAGGAAGAAAGCGCGTTCCGAGGCAGGGGCCACGAAGAGCCCAATAATCGCCAAGACCGCCCCTATCATGACAGTGGAGAGAGGACCGGCTAGGGAGACCATCACTCTCTTCCACTTGACCATGCGCCAGGAGTCCGAGGTGTCAGCGTAGAAGAAGGGGGAGAAGTAAAAGAGGCCAGTTCCCATCTCGCCCGGCGTTCCGCCGTAATGCATGCACGCAATCGCGTGGGACATCTCGTGCACCACGAAGACCGGTAGAAGCACCACAAGGTTGTAGAAGAGCCAGCCGAGCAGAATCGAGCCGAAAATCTGGAAGTCGCTCTGGTTCCCAAGGA
The DNA here is from genome assembly GCA_027886975.1 of Nitrososphaerota archaeon. Classification (GTDB taxonomy): domain Archaea; phylum Thermoproteota; class Nitrososphaeria; order Nitrososphaerales; family Gagatemarchaeaceae; genus UBA183. The sequence continues at coordinate 9,986 of JAPCJK010000051.1, read as the reverse complement.
CCTGGAAGAATACGCCCCCAAAGACGGCGAATCCTACGAGAGACAGAACTAAACCCACGACCAGGAAGGGCCGCTTGAACAGGGGCCTCAGGAGGCGATACACAGGCTGAAGGTCAGTCGCACTGTTCTCCACGAGTCTCACGTCCACTTGGAAGGGAGAGACCGCGTTGACCCTACGCTTCGTGACCTCCGGCTCCGTTCCCTTCACAGTACCCTCCTCGGCTAGAGAGACCAGGGTATCACGGACGTCCCTCTCGGTTACGTGTGGGAACTGATTTGCGAGCTCTGCGTGAAGGTCTTTTGCAGTCCTAGTCCCGTCCATCACCCCCCAGATGGCCGCAGTCACCTCGTCCACTTCGTAGTACTCGTGTGTGGTGCCGTTATTCAGTATGAACGACCGCTTCGAGCCGTCCACGACTTCCTTGAGCGCAGTCCGCGGACTCCTCTCCGGTTTATAGTGCGGGTTGTACATCAGCTCGTAAATTCCACTCAGGTTATCAGAGACGCCCGACATGGCTAGGATTGATTCCAGAGGAAGTCTGATGCGATAGAGAAAGACAACGTCTCGACAGACGGCAAACCATCAGCTAGGCTCCGCGTCAATCGGAACAAAAATGGGGAGCGTGTGGGAGAGACGTCCCACACGCGCTGCGCACCTATTCCGCGAGCCTTGCGGCGCTTTTGCTCTTTCTCGACTTGAGTTTCTTTACTCTCTTTTGAGCCATGTCCAACGAATGGGTCAGGAACGAATATAGTGGTTGTTACTACTGGGTGCGGGACGAGTGGTATGGCGGCTTGAGTTCTCAAGGAACAGCGCCCCCGTTCAGAGTAGCGAGAACCTTTGAAGGGGCCTCTACCATGATGAGCTTAAGGGAGTTGTTCTTGTGGACCGACCCTCTCCTGAGGAGGCGCACGAGCGACTCGTGCGCCTCCTCTGCAGAGATTCGTTTTCCAAGTATTTCCTCTTTCAGACGGTCCTCGCTGGTGGCTCCTATCCCTGCAAGAGTTCTGTACAGGACAACGTCTGACCTCTTATGTCCGCTTTCTTTCATCTTCGCGCAAACTTGGTTGACGAGTTCGCGCATTCTTGGGAGGACGTCTGCAAGTGGTTTGGCCCTCTGCCAAAGAGTCTCGAAGTGTTCCTTGAAGACTGAACAGGCGACTTCTGAGCGGACCAGCAGCGCCACAGAGCCGAACGCTGTTGATCCAGGCCCTCGCAAGTTCAGTACGACAGCGTCGTTGTCGGCGATGAAGAATTTCTCGGAGATGCTCTCTCCATGTTCCAAGTACCGTCTTTCCTGAGATGCTTCGATGTTGAGCCCGATGTACGACGGAATTTCGGTCACCAAACTGAGCCACCTGATCCTTACGCCCCTCTCCCTGGCTTCATCGACGAACTTGCGGTGCTCCATCCCAATGATGTAGAAAGGGTCGAAGGGCGAGTTCCCTTGCAGCTCTGGAGGCCTTGTAATCCTCAACAGTTCCTTGGTTGCTCCCTGCACAAGAGTGACGATTGTATTCTCGATGCTCTCCCTGCCCTCAACCACCCAGACCGGTTCTGGGACCCTGAAGTCCCCCTTCCCGACCTCCTTCAGAGTGTCCATCAGCCTGACGTAAGCCTCGTGAAGGGCGTCCAGTTTGATTTGGGCTTCTTCGTGCACCTTGGCTACCTGCGACTGGAGCTCCACTCTCTTCGAGCGGTAATAGGCAGGAAGAACCTTGTCTGCGTGGACCGGTGTGTAAAGCTTGGGAGACGAGGGAGTCGCGATTGCGAAGCCCTTCGTGGCGAGGCTTTCAAGGACGTCATAGGTCCGGCTCTGCGGAATCCTCGCAGCTTGACCCAGGTCTTTCGCCGAGAGCTGCATTCTTCCGAGCAGAGCTAGATAGGCACGGCTCTCGTAGAGGTTGAGTCCCAGCTGTTGCAAACGCGAAGCCAATTCGTCTTCGTTCATGCTCTCACTATACTGCGGACCATCCCGCTTCGAAGAATTAAGCCTGGCGAGCAGTGCGACCTGTGGTCGCCCCTACGGGGGCGGATTCGCAGATCTTCGGGGAGGACGGATGGGCTCAAGCCGCAGGGGAGATCCTTAGATGCATCTTCGAGAGTAGGTCAGCATAGCGCGGGTCCGGCCTGATGACGCTCAGCGTCGGGCTGAACCGCAGAAACCCTACATCTATGGAGTGCTCATCTATGGCGCGTTCTAGGCATTCGAAGGTTTTGTCTTTGTCTCCTAGACCTGCGAAGATTTTTCCGATGGCGAAGTTCACGGTGAACCCCCTTCCGGACATTTCCGTGAGCTCATCAATCACTTGGAGGGCTCCTTCCCTGTCTCCAGATTTAGCTAATGCGAAGCCAAGAAGAGATAGCATAGGAGGTCTACGCCCAGCTATCTCGATGCCTTTTCTGATGTCTGCGAGCGCATCGGATGTCCTTGACTTTGACAACCAATACTCCCCCCGCCAGAAATAAACCACGGGAAAATCTGGGTTGGTCTTGACGACTGCTTCCCACAATTCCTGAGCTTTCCCTTCTTCTCCGAGGTGTGAATAGATTCTGCCTTCAATCGTTGATACTATAGGAGAAAGGGGGTCAAGCTCCTTGGCCACGAGAATTTCATCGAGTGCTTCCTGCTGTCTTCCCAACGCCAGAAGGCAAATTGCATACCATAGGTGAGCTTGGGCGTAGCTCGGATTAAGCCCGATTGCGTTTTTGTACTCCTCGACCGCTTCGGCGTACTGGTGGTCGTAGTGTTGAAGGAGGGCACCCATAGTCGTGTGCGCTTCTGCGAGCTTGTTGTTGAGTTCGAGCGCCTTCGTGATTGCCTTGAGCGCTTTCAGATGACCCGCCTCGGTCGGCAGGTACCCGTAGTCAACCAGAAGATGGAACGCGTCGGCAATGCCGATGTAGGCGCGGGCGAATTCCGAATCCAGCTTGGTTGCTTGCTCGAAGAGCTTTCCAGCCTCCCTCAGAGATTCGTCCGTCCTGCTTGCCATAAGCTGACGACCACGGAGATAGCAACTGTAAGCCTCGACGTTCTCGGTGTCAATCTTGCGAATCTGTACGACCTCTGCGGCGAGGGTCTCCACCTTCAAGGCATTAGCGACGTTCTCTGCAATCTCACTCTGTATTGCCAAGAGGTCACTGAGCTCCCTGTCGTACACACTCGACCAGATGTGTTCGTCTGTTTTCGTATCGACCAGCTCTACCGTCACGCGTACTTTCTCGCCGTACTTCCTGACGCTGCCTTCTATTATCGACCCTACCCTTAGCTCATACCCTACTTCTGTGGAAGTCTTTGAGAGGCCCTTGTACCGCATCACCGAAGTCCTAGAAACGACTCGAAGACTGTTTACGAACGAGAGTTTCGTGATAAGCTCATCAGTCAGCCCGTCCGCGAAGTACTCATCGTTCGGGTCGGGGCTTATGCTTGTGAACGGGAGGACGGCCACCCTATGTGTATCAAGACCTCCTTCCACGTCAGGTGTTTGCCTACCTACTGTTTCATGCACAAGTACCCGATAAACTCCGATATCAGCGTCAACGTTCTTCAGCCTGTGAGGCTCGATCTTCTCCATGGGCTGATCGACTTTATTGGCCACCTGGTCGAAGACTTGTTGGGAGACGCACACACCACCGGGGTCTGCCAAAGGTTCTATTCTTGATGCTATGTTGACCGCGTCTCCGAAGACGTCTCCTCTGCGCTCGACTACGTCGCCCAAGTGTACTCCGATTCTAATTCTTATCACGTCGTCCGTTCTGTGCGAGTTGTACCGGCTGAGAGCCTTCTGTGCATCGACGGCGCACTGGAACGCCTCCAGGGCGCTGGTGAATTCCACCAAGAAGGCATCGCCGATTGTCTTGATCACCCTTCCGCTGTGTTTGCGGAAGACCGCTTCCAGAAGCTCGTTCTGCTTCTCCAGCAGCCTGAGAGCCTTCCTTTCGTCTTGCTGGGTCAGGGCTGTATAGCCCACCATGTCGGTAAGCATGACGGCGGCGAGCCTTCGCTCCTCCTTCTCCATTCGTGAAACATGGGTACGCAATCACTTATTGACCTTTTGCTCTCTTCGGTCTAATCAGGACGCCAGCGGCAGGGCGGTCCACGAGCCGAAGGGATGGGTGCTGTATGGTTTAGGGCTCAGCCGAATGAGATAGTTACTGCAAGCCCTGTAGCAACGATGGTCGCAGAAAGGCCAATCAGGAACGCCAGGGCACCTACCAACCAGAGTCTGCGCCGGGTAGGATACACGCTGAAGAAGAAGACGGCGAAGGAGCTGAGCAGTAGCATCAGCCCTCCGACGCCGAGCAACGTGCGAAGAACCAAGTCAAGGATGTTCTGGGTCGGAATCAGTATCACGACGGCGAAGTTCAGCGTCGCGATAGTGGCAGGCTTCGAGGCGTTATCTATGGGTTCGATGAATCTCCGCGCTAAGCTTTCCTCTTGCATACCTAATGCACTTACTGGTTCTTATTTCACCTTTTTCTGTGCGAGACGTTTAACCTCAACTGAAGCATCGTCGAACTCTACAAGAACAGCAGATTCTGGGCCGCAGCAAAGGAGTACGCTGGAACCGAATCGATGTGCCCTTCAGACCTGGGATTTGTCCGTAGGGATTGCCACAACTCATGGAATAGACCTTTAAGATTACTGACCACGAAGGCATCGAGCTTGTCCTGGTTGGTGCTGGGAAGGGATAGAGACGACAAGAGCGTAAGCGTTCACGGGTTCGATTGGGCGTCTGAAGTAGCGAAGGCTCAAGTGGAGATTTCCCAAAACGGTCTACTGCCTGCCGGCCAAGTAAACAAACTGCGATACCTTGGGCATTGTTATGTTCAATCGGCATTTCAAACTTCAAGCGACGCTGAGTTCAAGCGGACGATGCTGACCGCCTCCGCAGTCTTCGACCGGGGTTCTTCGCTGGCTCAAAGCGCTGGAACAGGCGGAGACGAGGTTGTCAAGAACAGACTTACGGGCCTGAGCTACTATTGCAGGGCACAAGCGGCCGAAAGCGAGCAGGAAATCTTGGACTACCTAAAGACAGCTCATCAGGCACTTTCCGCCGCAGTGGCGTCAGCCGGCTCAAGCCCTCTCAAGGTCCATGCTAGCCTCCTTCCGGAACTGATTGTCGTTTCAACTGACATCATGTACTACGAAGCCAACACCGAGGTCCGATTGTCAGTGCTCGATGTCCCTTTGAAACTCCTCGAAGACCCGATTACTTTGCCTGCGAGCGTCGCGGACGAGATAGACCTTGTCACGATTTGCGAGGCAATGCTCATGTCGACATTCGCTTCCACACAGCTCCCAGAATTCAGGCAGCGCTATGAGGCAATGGAAAGGGCGGCTAATCTCAAGAAACGGCTGATGGGAGCCGTCGGTGAGATTGTCGACCCACGCGCGTTGGCCTCGGCATTCTGCGCCCTGGCCTATCCCTTATCATTCGATGAAGAACCCCCTTTCTGTGATTTCGAAACACTTCTGCCGCGAGTCGAAGCGACCAAAGACACCCTGGCCATCGGCTCACTGTTTGCGGCACACCTCAGGAACGAGCTTGCGATGCTCGGGACCATGACTGACCCACAGAAAGCAAAGGCCTTCCTCGACTCCAAGGAAGACGAGGCTCGACGTGCTCTGCTATGTCTGGACGAATTCCGTGGGGTGCGCAGGTTCCATTCTTCACCGGGCTACGTTTACTGGACGCATGCAGACTTGCTCTTCGTGTTTCAGCGTCAGTTCTCTCCACTGATTGAAGAAAGGGTCAGGATTCTCGACCGCCTGCTGGAGATGAGCAGGAGAATCAGAAGGAATTCTCCTCCGTCCGGAATCGCCAACGAGAATTCTAATTTGAGTCTCTATACCTATCAGCGGGCCCTTCTGGAACAGGAGACTGAATCAAGGCGCCGTATCCTGAATGAGGCATGGCAGAAGGGCCAAGAGTACGAGAGAGCGACGCGGACCTTCTATCCTCGCTATGAGATTATCGACGCCATACACCAGAGGCCGTATGGCTTGATCAAACGGGAGCTGGCCTCACTGGACATCGATGGGAGGGCGGAACAACTGCAGGAGTCGGTCGGAATGCTGGCCAAGGCCGCAACCAACATCCAAAGCAGTCTTAGGAATCTCCCCATCTCGAATCCACTCTCCTGGCAACATTATTTGGGTGGAATCCTATACGAACTTGGAAGCGTTCAGCTGGAGCTTGCGAAGGGGTCGCAGAATCAGGCGCTGGTGCGCGAATCCCTTTCGTCGTTTGAGAGGGGGTTAGCCAACCTCGAATCTGACAAGGAGACTACAGACTACGGTATCCTCGCGAAGACCGGTCAGTGTCTGTGGAGGAAGGCAGAATGCCTCGATTCGCTCGGAGATTTCGCCATGGCGTCTGACTCATTCAAGGCGGCGTCTTCGTACTTCGGCTTGCTCGCGGACAAACTATCTGGTCTGAAGGACAGCTATGCCGAGCTGAGGCATTACATGGATGCGTGGGCTGAGACGGAAGCGGCTAAGAAGAGCCATGAAGATGGCGACTACTCATCAGCCAAGGAGCATTACCTAATGGCTGCGGCGGCCCTTGAATCGGCCAGCAGATGGTCTGAATTTCGGTCCAGCCTCCAGTTATGGTCAGCAATCGAGGACGCCGAGAGCAAGAGTCGCGAATGGAGGACAAAGGACGCCTGCGACGCGTTCGGCGACGCTGCCCTTTCTCTTGCGAAGATAGAATCCGAAATCGCTTCCAGGAACAAACCGAGCGCGAGCGCAGAAGACAGAGAGCATCTTTCAAACCTAAGAAGAGCGATAGTGCTCCGCAAGGAATACTGCACTGCCAGGAAGACCCTCGAGGAGGCGAGACAGGCCGACTATGCCGGTCAGTCCACGAAGGCGGCTGAGAAGTATGCCGAATCGAGTGCCGGATTCGAGCGCCTAATCGACAGGCTAGAGACCGAACGAGAGAAGAAGGACGTCCAGGCCATTCTACACCTGACGAAGGCATGGTCGTTCGCGGCTGAAGCGGAATCCAAGTCGAGGCCCGAACTCTACACCTCCGCTGTCGAATTGTTCACGAAGGTCAGGGACGAGACGGAAAGCGACACTCTAGCAGTCCTAGCAGCAGGCAACGCCCTCTTCTGTCAGGCTCTCCAGTATGCCGTACGGTTCGCGTTGACAAGGGACCAGGAAACATTCACAAAGGCCAAGTCCTACGTAGACCAGGCGGCTCGGCTCTACGACAAACGGAACTTCGAGAGAGAGGCTACTTGGGCCAAGGCATCCGGAAGGATGCTCGACGCCTACTCCTACATTACCCTTGCAGAGACGGAGGCTGACCCGGAGAAGAAAGCAAGGTTCTACATGATGTCTGAGAAGGTGATCCAACTCGCAGCTGACCTGTACGAAAAGGCTGGATTGACCGGGAAAAGGAACGAGACGCTCAAGATGATGGAGAATATTAAGGAAGAGAAACAACTTTCAATATCGCTGACAGGCATACTCAGAGATCCAACGCTCACGGTGAGCACGTCGAGCTTCAGAGGACCCGCCTCATCCTTTGAGATGCCGACCGGAGCTGAGACTCTCGATGTGGCGAGCCTCCATGCAAGCCTCTTCCTCTCGAAGGAACATGTTAACCTCCGCGAACAGTTCGAGATGGAGGTTGAGGTGGTCAATACCGGGACTACTCCTGCAATGCTCATCAAGGTCGAAGACCTCTTCCCGGACGTGCTCGAGGTCTCTTCGAAGCCAGACCAGTATAGGCTGGTGAAGAACACACTGGACCTGAAGGGAACGCGCCTTGCACCGATGAAATCTGAGGAGTTCAAGGTTTCGTTCAGGCCGAAGGAGAAGGGATTGTTTTCGGTGAAGCCGCGGATTGTGTTCGTTGACAGTCAAGGCAAGCTCAGGACTTCGGAGACTGAGCCTGTCACCATTTCGGTGACAGAAATGGGAATAGGGGGATGGCTCAGGGGAAGCTGACCCCCTGACCCTTGTTCAAATCAGGTGTTTAGGGCCTTCTGCAACTCACCCGCAGACTTACTGACGGTAGCCGGTCCGAAATCCCAACGAAGCCCTGCGGCCTCGAAAAGTTCAGGGAGAGGACGACTTCCTCCCAAGGCGAGTGCTCCTCTGTAGCCTTCAATCGTTCCTGTGGGATCATCCTCGTATCTTAGCCAGATTCCAAGTGCAGCTAGTGTGGCTATGCCGTATTCTATGTAGTAGAAGGGGGAGTCAAAGAGATGGGGCTGATTCTGCCATCTGTTCCTGAGTTGTGGTTCGTATCCTTCCCAGTCCTCGATCACCGAGAATCTCCTGAATGTTCTCACCCACTCGTCTTCCCTCTCCTCGACTGTGTGTCCCGGGTGAGTGTAGACCCAGTGTTGGAAAGAGTCGATCGTGGCCACCGAACAGAAGAGCTGGACGACGTCCTTGAGCTGGTCCAAGAACGACCTGCGTGCGTCCTCTCTGCTGTAGAACGTTCCCTCGAGATGCTCGCCTCCGACAAATTCCATTGCCGTCGAAGCTACTTCAGAGAACTCTACGGGTATGCCGTCGGACCTGTAGTCGAAGAGGAGGTCGCTATTCCTGGTCTCGAACGCATGGAAGGCGTGGCCCGACTCATGGAGCAGCGTCCAGATGTCTTCGTCCATCCCGACGGAGTTCATGAAGATGAAGGGGAGCCTGAGGTCGGGGAATTCGATCATGAACCCTCCTGGGGCCTTGCCAGCTCTGCTTTCGAGGTCAAGGAGGTTCAGTGCTACCATCCGGGAGAAAGATTTCGCGAATGAAATGTCTATTCTTTCGAAGATTTTGGCGCACCCTCGGACGAGTTCCTCAGTTGTGGCGAAGGGACAGAGAGGAGGCATTCCCAGTGGGTCGACGCTCAAATCCCAGGGCCTTAAGGACTCGACTTTGAGGGAACTCTTCCTTTCCTCGTTGAGGTAGCGGCTAAGGGGAACGAAGTATCTTTCAACAGCGTCATGAAACCTGAAGCAATCCTGAGGGGTATAGTCGAATCTCTCCATCTCACGGAAGGCGTAATCCCGGTAGTCGCCGAAGCCTGCATTCTTCGCAATCGAGTCGCGGAGCTTCAGCATCCCGTCGTAAATCCGGTCGATCTCGTTTTTGTCCTTCAGCATCCTCTTCTCCGACAGCCCCCAGGCCTCCTGCCTGACTCCCCTGTCGGTGTCCTCGCTGAAGACGTTCATCTCGTACAGGGTTCTTCGTTGTCCTCTGTAGTCAACTGTCATCACGCCGACGAGCTTGAGGTACCGTTGTGTTAGTTCCGCCTCCCTTTTCTCGAGCTCGACGTTCTGCTTCCTGAAGAGCGAAACGCTGTTCTCCCTAGACCTGTCGAGCACGAAGTAGTCCTTTGACAGCGCCCTGTGATAAGGCGACGAAACGTACTTCTTGTTGAGCTCGAAAGCTTTGAGCTTGATCCTGGGTTCCAGTTCGTCGACGAACTGCAGATACGCCTTCTCGTATGCGGAGTCGTCAGTCTGGGAGGCATTCCTGACGTACCTTATTCTGTTCTCCTCTGAGACAGCGGAATCCAATTCGGACTCGTCCCGGAGCCACGATTCCAGGTCGGAGACCGAGTTGATTCCCCTGCGTTGCAACTTGCCGTAGAGTCCCTCGAGTTCGCCCCATTCGAAACTCATCTTTGAGGGTACGAACCTCCTCTCGTAGTCTCGGGGAAGGGCCGCGTAATCTAATCGCAAGAGTCGCCGATGGGCCATGGGTTTCGAACTTAACGCTTTCCCGATGGGACGTCCATCAGCGCCCTGCTTCAAGTTTCCACGCCTGCAGGGTAAGTTAGTTTGACAGGATCTTTTGCTAGGACATTGAATGAGAAACGCGAAGTCGCTTCATCCTCCGACCTCATACTCTTAAATGGGAAGAAGAGGGAATTCTGTCCCGTTGCCCGAGACCGAGCACCAGTTGGCAGCTTTAATGTTCGCTGAGATGGTAGGTTACCAGGACGTGCTCAGGCAGGAC
>JAPCJK010000050.1 GCA_027886975.1 Nitrososphaerota archaeon | reverse complement strand
GGATGCCCTCGTCTTCATAGGCAACAGGGTCGCCCATGGAATGCTCGAAGAGTTCAGGGTAAAACGCGCGCTTTCAATGCTCGATTGGGGGCTCCTACCTCACTTGGGTAAGACCGAGGACAGGCGCTTTGACAAGTCGATGTTCTTGGGTGAGGCGGCATGCAAGCTCCTGGAACTTAGGCTCGGCTGGATCGAAGCCGACGACAAGGACCACTACGGCAACAAGGTGATCAAATTCGCAGGCCAAATGCTGGCGGACCTGTTCAGGACCGCTTTCCGCAACCTGGTAAGGGACATGAAGTACCAGCTTGAGCGTACGGGACAGAAGCGCGGTGGCAACGTCGTAGGGGCAGCCATCCGGACGGGCATAATCACTGACAAGCTCAACAACGCCATAGCGACTGGGAATTGGGGAAGGGGGAAGGTAGGGGTCACCCAGCTCCTCGACAGGACCAACTACCTCAGCACCCTGAGCCACCTTAGAAGGGTCCAGTCCCCGCTTAGCAGGAGCCAGCCCAACTTCGAGGCCCGAGACCTTCACGCGACCCACTTCGGAAGGATCTGCCCCTCAGAGACCCCAGAAGGAGTAAATTGCGGACTCGTCAAGAACCTCGCTCTTTCAGCTATCATTTCCGTAAGCGTCCCGTCCCAGGAAGTGGAAGAGAAGCTCTGGGAGCTCGGAGCCAAATCGGTCCGTGACTCTGACCAGAAGCTCCAGGTCGAAGGGTGCAGGATATTCATGGACGGGAGGTTCCTCGGCTACGTGGACGACGGCGATAGGCTAGCGAAGGCCTTCCGGAAGCTGCGAAGGGAGGGCCAGATCAATCCCAGCGCCAGCGTCCTCTACATCGCCCCGATCAACGGCAAGGCCTACCCTCGATTGTACATCAGCCTCAGTTCCGGCCGAGTCCTCAGGCCTCTGGTCGTGGTAGAGAGCGGCCGCCCACTGCTCAACCCCGAGCTCATCGACAAGGTCAGCACCGGCCAGTCTTCTTGGCGGGACCTCGTCGAGCAGGGTACCATCGAGTTAATCGACGCCAACGAAGAGGAGAACTGCCTCGTCGCCATGAGCCCCGAGGACGTCTCGACCAAGAACGGCCACATGGAGCTGTTCCCTGCCGCCATGTTCGGCATCGCAGCTTCGATCATCCCCTATCCAGAGCACAATCAGTCCCCAAGGAACACCTACGAATCGGCCATGGCCAAGCAGAGCCTCGGCTTCAGCTCCCCGACCTACCCCATCTCCCCGCATGTCAGGCAGCACCTCCTGGTCAGTCCCCAGACCCCGATGGTCCGCACGAGGACTCTGGACCTGCTCAAGATTGACGAGCGGCCCATAGGACAGAACTGTGTCGTCGCCGTACTTTCCTTCGAAGGCTACAACATAGAGGACGCCATCATTATGAACAAGTCGAGCGTGGAAAGAGGACTCGCGCGTTCATTCTTCTACAGATTGTACGAAGGCCAGGCGAAGCAGTACCTCGGCGGGATGAGGGACACCTTCGAGGTTCCGTCTGCCGAATCCAACATCAGGGGATACCGCGGAGAGAAGTTCTACAGACTCCTCGAGGGAGACGGTGTCGTCGCCCACGAGTCCCAGGTCACCGGAGGGGACGTCGTAATCGGAAGGACCAGTCCACCCAGGTTCATGGAGGAGTACAAGGAGTTCGAGATCAAAGGGCCCTACAGGCGGGACACCTCAGTGGCCGTCAGGCCCTCCGAGACAGGGGTGGTAGATTCGATTTTCATGACGGAGAACGTAGAGGGGGGCCGCATGTTCAAGGTCAGGGTCAGGGACATGAGGGTCCCTGAAATCGGGGACAAGTTCGCCTCCAGGCATGGCCAGAAGGGGGTCATCGGGCTCGTCGTCCCGCAGGAGGACATGCCTTACACCGCTGAAGGAATAGTCCCCGACGTCATAATCAACCCCCACGCGTTCCCGTCGAGAATGACCGTCGGCCAATTCATCGAATCCATAGCAGGGAAGGCTGGGGCATTCCGTGGCTCGCCAGTGGACGGCTCTGCCTTCGCCGGCGAGAGCATCCAAGAAATGGAGAAGATCCTCCGGGGGAGGGGCTTCGAGGAGACAGGGAGGGAGGTCATGTACGACGGCAAGACCGGCAAGAAGTTCGCAGCCGACGTCTTCGTCGGGGTCGTTTACTACCAGAAGCTTCACCACATGGTTGCCGACAAGATCCACGCCAGAGCTCGCGGCCAGGTCCAGATGCTCACCAAGCAGCCCACCGAGGGGAGGGCCCGCGGAGGCGGACTCAGGTTCGGAGAGATGGAGAGGGACTGCCTAATCGCCTACGGAGCATCCATGGTCCTGAAAGACAGGCTACTCGACGAGGCCGACAAGACCGAGATCTACGTCTGCGAGAAGTGCGGCCTGATAGCTTACTACGACGCCAAGCAGCGCAAATACACCTGTAAGATCGACGGCGACCAAGCCAAGATATCCACGGTGGTCGTCGCCTACGCCTTCAAGCTCCTATTGCAGGAAATGATGAGTCTGAACATCGCCCCGCGACTTCAGCTCAAGGACAAGGTGTAGAGAAATGTCGATGGAACAGGCACTCAAGACGATCGGTGGGATCCACTTCGCGGTCTTCTCTCCCAGCGAAGTGAGGAAGTATTCCGTCACGGAGATAACTCAGCCGGAAACTTACGACGAGGACGGGATGCCCGTCCAGGGCGGCCTGATGGACAGCAGACTCGGCACCTTGGAGCCAGGGCAGAAGTGCGGAACCTGCGGCAGCACGGCCGGGAGGTGCCCTGGGCACTTCGGGCACATCGAACTCGCCGAGCCCGTCCTGCACATCGCATTCGTCGACGAGATCAACAGGCTTATCCAGACCACCTGCAGGTCGTGCGGGAGGATCCTGCTCACACAGCAGGAGCTGGAAGCTTATCATTCGAAGCTCACAAGCAAGTCAGACTTCACCCCGTCGCTTCTTGAAATCGTGACAAAGGAGATCGTCACCAAGGCCAAGAAGGTAAAGCTCTGTCCACACTGCGGTAAGCAACAGTACCAGATCGAATTCACAAAGCCGACCATTTTCCACGAAATCACCGAGGAAGGGGGCGCTACCCGTCTCCTCCCCGTCGCCATCCGCGAAAGGCTCGAAAGGGTGAACAACGAGGACCTGCAGTTGCTCGGCTTCAACCACAAGGCCGCCAGACCTGAATGGTTCGTGCTTCAGGTCCTCCCGGTCCCGCCCCTCACCGTCCGGCCCTCCATTACCCTGGAATCAGGGATACGCTCCGAAGACGACCTCACGCACAAAGTTGTCGATATTCTCAGGGTGAACCAGAGGGTCAGGGAGAGCAAGGAGTCAGGCACCCCCCACCTCATAGTCCAGGACCTCGTCGACCTTTTGCACTACCACGTCACCACTTACTTCGACAACGAAGTCTCCGGAATACCGCAGGCCCACCACCGCTCAGGCCGCCCCCTGAAGACACTCAGCCAGAGGTTGAAGGGGAAGGAAGGGAGATTCAGAGGATCGCTTTCAGGCAAGAGGGTCGACTTCTCAAGCAGGACAGTGATCAGCCCCGACCCGAGCCTTGATATCGGCGAAGTAGGCGTTCCGTTCGAAGTAGCAAAGAAACTCACGATCCCGGAGAAAGTCTCGCCCTGGAACCTCGAATATCTCAAAGACCTCGTGAACAAAGGCCCCTTCGATCACCCAGGAGCCAACTATGTGATCAGGCCCGACGGGGTAAAGATCAGGCTTGACTTCGCCAGCGACAGGAAGGCCCTCGCAGACTCCCTCGCCCCGGGCTATATCGTCGAAAGGCACCTGATGGACGGGGACGTCGTCCTCTTCAACAGGCAGCCCTCGCTTCACAGGATGTCAGTGATGGCACACTTCGTTCGTGTCCTCCCGTTCAGGACCTTCAGGCTCCATCCTTCGGTCTGTCCCCCGTACAACGCCGACTTCGACGGGGACGAGATGAACCTCCACGTCCCTCAGAGCGAAGAGTCCCGGTCGGAAGCGCTCATGCTAATGCGGGTCCAGGACCAGATACTTTCTCCGAGGTACGGGGGACCCATCATCGGAGGGATCAGGGATTTCATCACCGGCGCCTTCATGCTAACCAGGGACGAGACCCAGCTGACCCCGGGCGAGTTCTCGAACCTCGCTCTGGTCGGTGACTTCAGCGGGGACCTCCCCGAGCCAGCCGTCAAGGGGGCCCATCCGATGTACACGGGCAAGCAGCTCTTCTCGCTTTTCCTCCCCAAGGACATGAACTACGTGCTCACTTCGAAGTGGGCGAAGTCCCAGCGCACGGGGACGACCAACGACGTCGTCATCAAGAATGGCGAGCTCATCTCCGGGGTTGTCGACAAAGCAGTCATCGGCGCCGAGGAGCCCGACTCCCTCCTCCACCGGATAGCGAAGGACTACGGCAACGAAGAGGCGCGAAACTTCCTCAATTCCGTCCTCGGGGTCCTCAAGAACTTCCTCACCCGAAGAGGCTTCACCTACGGCTTCAACGAGCTCGAGCTACCGGCGGAAGCAAAGAAGGCCATCAATGACGCCCTGGATGAAGCCTACGCCAACGTATTCGAGCTTATCAAGAAGTACAAGGCAGGCACCCTCCAGCTCACGAGAGGGCTGTCTCCGGAGGACTCCCTCGAAGCCTACGTCGTCAACGAACTTGCAAGGGCAAGGGACAAGGCCGGCAGGATTGCCGACCGCTCCTTCCCCGCCGAGAACTCCGGGATGATAATGGCGAGGACTGGGGCCAGAGGCTCAAGCCTTAACGTGGGCCAGATGACCGCCGCCCTGGGCCAACAGTCGGTCAGAGGCAAGAGGATCGACCACGGAATGAAAGGCAGGGCCCTGAGCCACTTCCCCTGGAACGACCCCTCCCCCGAAGCGAAGGGCTTCGTGCGGAGCAACTACAGGGACGGCCTGTCCCCCACCGAGTTCTTCTTCCACGCAATGGGCGGCCGAGAAGGGCTTGTGGACACGGCAGTCAGGACCCAGCAGAGCGGCTACATGCAGAGAAGGCTTGTCAATGCCCTCGAGCATCTGAAGGTCGAGTACGACCTGACCGTCAGGGACCCTCACGGCCACATCATCCAGTTCTTGTACGGCGAGGACGGGGTCGACCCAGCGAAGAGCGACCACGGACGTCCCATCAACCTCGACAGGCTCATCGAGACCGAAGAGCTCTCCCACAAGTCCAAGGCGAAGACTGAATCGGAGGACGCCGAGAAGCTCCTGAAGAAGTACCAATTATCCCTGAACGAAAGATTGGTGAAGGAGCTGTCGGACAAGCTCAGCGCCTCGCACCTCACCGACGAGGGGCTCAAGGAGACCATGGAGAAGGTTGCCGAGGCCCTCGAATACTCGAGAGTTGAACCAGGGGAAGCATCGGGCATAGTGGCCGCTCAGTCCATAGGCGAGCCCGGCACTCAGATGACCCTCAGGACCTTCCACTTCGCCGGAGTCAGGGAACGGGACGTCACCCTGGGGCTCCCCAGGCTGATGGAGCTCGTCGATGCACGAAAGATACCTGCGACCCCGTCCATGGACATCTATCTGACGAAGGAGTACGCGGCGAGCAACGAGAAGGCGGTGAAGGTTGCGAAGGAGATACTTTTCACAAAGGTCGGCAACGTAGTTTCTTACAGCGAAGTCGACCCCACTGAAGGGATCAAGTTGCACCTCAGCCCAGAACTAATGGCCGACAGGGACACCAATGCTGAGGAGATTGCCAAGGTCGTCGAGACCGGGAAGAGGAACGTGCAGAAGGACAGGAGCGGCAAGGTGATCCACGTGAACATGGAGAACGCCGACCTATCGGCTCTCTTTACCCTCAGGAACAAGATACTCAACATGAAGCTCAAGGGGATTCCCGGAATCACGCGGATAACCGTGGTGAAAGAAGGGGAGGAGTGGTTCATTCAGTCTGCCGGGTCCAACCTCGGCAAGGTCGTCCAAATCCAAGGGGTCGACCCCACGCGTGTTTACACCAACAACGTCCACGAAGTGGCCCAGGTCCTCGGCATCGAGGCCGCGCGCGCCACCCTCGTCAGAGAACTGATGAGCACCCTTGACGAGCAGGGGCTGGAAGTCGATATACGGCACATCTTCCTAGTGGCCGACCTGATGACTTCGAGAGGCTACATACAGCAAATCGGCAGGCACGGCATCGCAGGAACCAAGAGCAGCGTCCTCGCCCGGGCTGCATTCGAGATTACAGTCCCCACCCTGGCCGAAGCCGCTGTCAAGGGGGAGGTAGAGGACCTCAAGGGAGTAACTGAGAACGTGATCGTCGGCCTCCCGATACCTGTCGGGACCGGCATGATTGACCTCTACATGAGCTGACCACCGTGGTAGAAATCGCATATCTCTCCAAGGTGCTAAAGGAGGCCATGAAGGGGGGCAAGTCCGTGGTCGGAGCCAAAGAGAGCATCGCTGCGGTCAAGGGGAGCAAAGCAGTACTCTGCACCAAGTCAATCCCTCCAGCCCTGGGTGCGAGGCTCAGGGAAGAAGCAAAGAAACACGGGGTTCCCGTCGTCGAGCTCCCGCAGTCCTCCTCCGAACTCGCCAGGATGGTGGGCAGGCCCTACAAAGTGTCTGCAATGGCTCTGAGAAACGTTAGCGATTCAGACGTGAAGCAGCTGATGCGGTGAATACGAAATGCCCGAGATAAAACTCTCCTCCGACGAGCTCTCACTGATGTCAATGTTCCAAGGGATGACCGGGGCCACGGCCCGCGACTGCGTGATAGACGAAAAGAGGAACAGGGTCATCTTCGTGATCGCGAAGGGGCAGATGGGACTTGCCATAGGAAAGGACGGCGCCTCTGTCAAAAAGATCGAGCGGACCGTGAGGAGGCCCGTGGAAGTGGTCGAGTGGGCCGACGATGTCGAAGGTCTGGTCAAGAACTCGCTGGGGGCAAGGTTCGTCCAAGAGGTAAGGGTCAGCGACAGGCTAGACGGGACGAAGGGGGTGGTCGTGATCGTCGACTCACGCAAGAAGGGGGCCGTCCTCGGCCTGGGGGGGAAGAACGCCGAAAAGGTCAGGCTACTCGCGCGCCGCTACTTCGACATAAACAACGTGCAGATAACGAGCGAGCTTTGAACCGTTTAAATACAATCAGGGAAGGCAGCGTCTGAAACATGCCGGGTTCGCCTCGCGGAGAGTTCTCAGCTAGACAGATCTCGCTCAAGCACCAGAGGTTCCGCTGGTCGAACAAATGGTACAAGAGACGAAAGCTCGGCCTCGACTACAAAGCTGACCCGCTAGAGGGTGCGCCCCAGGCCAGGGCAATCGTCCTGGAAAAAGTGGGGATTGAATCGAAGCAGCCCAACTCGGCTATACGCAAGTGCGTGCGCGTTCAGATAGTTAAGAACGGAAAGCAGGTCACTGCCTTCCTTCCGGGTGATGGTGCCCTCAACTTTGTCGACGAACACGACGAGGTCCTGCTGCAGGGGATTGGTGGTTCGATGAAAAGGGCCATGGGGGACATTCCAGGGGTCCGGTGGACAGTCTTCAAAGTCAACGGAGTATCCCTGAACGAGCTGGTCTACGGACGTAAGGAGAAGCCGAGGAGATAGTAGTGAGCAGGCAGTCGCTCGAATATCCTAACCTCCTCCTCTGGGAGAAATGGGACCTGACCGGGGTGAAGATCGAGGACCCTGGGTTACAAAACGTCATCAGCTTGAAACCGACGCTCATCCCACATTCGGGGGGCCGCCACGAGCACAAGAAGTTCGGGAAGACCAAGGTCAATGTGGTCGAGAGGCTTGTCAACGGACTGATGCATTTTGGGAAGAAGTACGCAAAGAACACGGGGAGGATGGGAGGAAAGAAGCAGAAATCCCTGAGCGTAGTGAAGACCGCCTTCACCATAATCGAACTCAAAACGGGACAGAACCCCGCCCAGCAGCTCGTCAAAGCCATCGAGAACGCGGCTCCTAACGAGGATACCACCCGGCTCAGCTATGGTGGAGTGGTCTACCACCAGTCGGTAGACATCTCTCCCGTCCGAAGGGTCGACCTCGCGCTGCGTTTCATCTCAGAAGGAGTTAGGGATGCGTCCTTCGGTTCTCCCCGGACAGTCGAAGAAGTGCTGGCAGATGAGATCGTCCAGGCCGCGGCGGGAGATTCAAACAGCTACGCGGTCAAAAAGAAGAACGAGCAGGAACGCGTCGCCATGGCGTCTAGGTAGATCCCTTCGCTTCGGCGGTATCCTCTTTCTTCCTCAAAGCCAACCCTCTAAGCTCATTCTCGAGCTCCGGGGGTTCCGCCACCATCGACCCAGGGTTCGACAAAAAAAGCCTCGCCAGCTGAAGGACTTGCGGCGCCCGGAATTTCTGCAGGCGGTGGGACATCCGAAAATCATACTTCGGGTCGCGGGCTACGGCGTCAAGTACCTCGAGACGGGACTTCCCGATGGCGTCGCGCAGCAGGTACCCCGCTTTCAGCTGGGTGACCATGTCGTCCTCCGCATAGACGATTAATGTTGGCTTCCTAAGCTTCTGCAGTCGGGGAAGCTGCTCTTTGTCATAGGCGCTCGCAATCAGCACGAGCGAATTCACAGCCTCGGGCCAACCCATGGCCAGCTCCAGAGCAACCTGTCCTCCCCACCCGCTCGCGACGAGGCTGAACCGCTCGAGCCCAAGCTTCTCCGCAAGGTCACGCAGCATGTGGGCCTGCGCCCTGTAGTCGGGGGTCTCCAAGGGCCTTGATGACTTCCCGTGCCCGAGGAGGTCAGGGGCTATGACCTTGTAGGTGTCAGCAAGCCCCAGGAAGGGTTCCCACACCCTCCACGACTCAGCGTGCTCGCTCCCATGGAGAAGCAGCAACGGCTCGCCATTGCCCACCGACGCGTAGTTGATTGTGAACTCCCCAGCCGCGACCTGCCGTTCCGTCGCTTCCATTCCGAACACGCCCGCTGAGTCGCCTTTCAAACCTTTCCGCCCGGGTCTCAGTAAAGAAGATGCCGTGAGAGCATGGTCGCAGCTCACTGAGGCTCGATGGTAGCCGGTGGCTTCGACGAAACAGAGTATGCAACCCCTACCACTCCTCCGATTTCGTTCGTAATCCTGTTCGATATCCTCGCTAGCACCTGCGGGTCAAGTCTGGTCCAGTCCGCGGTCATGGCGTCCACCGATTCGACGACCTTGACTGTCACCTGATGCCCGAGGCGCCCTTCGTCCCCGAGGACTCCGGTGACCATGTCGTCCCCCACGTAGGCGAAGGCCTGCCAGACTCTTGCGTAGAGTCCCTCCTCTTCGAGTGTGTCCTCCACTATCTTGCTTGCTTGGCGGCAAATCCTGAGTTTCTCATCAGTGACTTCCCCCACAACTCTCACGGCCAGCCCCGGCCCAGGAAATGGGTGCCTTTCCACCACTTTCCTTGGGAGTCCAATTAGCGTCCCCAGTTCCCTTACCTCATCCTTGTACAGGTCTCGGAGAGGCTCTACGACCTTCATAGACAGATCCGAGGGGAGCCCGCCGACATTGTGGTGGGTCTTGATGACCGATGCCGGCCCCGTGGCCCTCCCACTTTCTATGACATCGGGATACAGCGTCCCCTGTGCGAGGTACTCGAACGGGCCCTCCTCCTTTGCAAACTCCTCGAAAACGTCAGCAAACGTCCTCCCGACCACCCTCCGCTTCTCTTCAGGGTCAGCGATCCCTGCCAGTGCCTTCATGAATCGTTCCGAAGCTTCGACCATGGTTATCGTTACCCCAAGTTCCACTCCGAGGTACTTCTTGACCTGCTCGGCTTCCCCCGCCCTGAGCAGCCCAGTGTCGATGAAGACGCTCCGAAGTCTCTCCCCGACTGCCTTGTGCAGAAGCGCAGTTGTCACCGAAGAGTCTACACCCCCCGACACCGCGCAGAGGACCCTCCCCTCAAGCTTCGAAAGGCCCTCCACCGACTGTGCCAGGAACCCCTGCATGCTCCAGTTTCTTTCCGCTCCGCAGATACCGAACACGAAGTTCGACAACAGTGCCTGTCCCTTCTCGGTGTGGGAGACCTCGGGATGGAACTGCACGCCGAACTGCGGCTTCCCCGACAGCCTCACTGCAGCATAGGGAGAGCTCTCGCTTGCCGCGAGAACTTGCAACGATCCGGGAATCTTCATCGCGGAATCCGAATGGCTCATCCAGCAAACGAGGCGTTCGGCTCCCAGTCCTTCGAAGAGTCCCCCGGCCTCAACAACCTTGATGCTCGCCCGGCCGTACTCCTTCTGCTCTGCGGTCCCCACTTCCCCCCCGTGGGCCTTGACCATGAGCTGATACCCGTAGCAGATTCCGAGCATCGGGATCCTCCCATCAAAGATCCTCGGGTCGGCCATCGGCGCCCCCACCGATGAAACGCTCGCCGGACCTCCCGAAAGGATTACTCCTGCGACCCGTTTCTCCTCAAGCTCCTGGGCTGTTGTGCCGTGAGGGAGAAGGGCAGAGTAGACCCCTAGAGACCTCACCCGCCTGCAAATCAGATGCGCGTACTGGCTCCCGAAGTCGAGTACCGCTATCCCCCCGGCAAGGTCAAATTCCAATTTTCTTACCCCTTGACCTCGATCGAGTGCGCTCCGAGCTCCCCAGCTCCGACAGCGCTCACAGTTCCGAAGTTCGCCTTCCTCCACATGTCAGCAACGCTTCTAGCCCCGGCATAACCGAAGGCCGCCCTCAGCCCGTTCTCCATTCTTGCCAGCACCCCGTCCGTTCTTCCAACGTAGGAGACAAATGCCTCCACCCCCTTATCTAGGCCCTTCGCCGGGACACTGTATCTATCGACAGCGAACCTGACTTTGCGCGCGGCGGCGCTTGCCATCCCCCTATGGGTTTTGAACTCCCTCCCCCCACGGACGACGAACTTGCTTGGCGCCTCCTTCGTCCCCGCAAGCATTGACCCCAGCATCACCGTCGAAGCCCCTGCAGCGAAGGCCAGAGCCGCGTCTCCCGGACCCCTTATCCCGCCGTCTGCAATCACAGGGATATCCAATTTCTTCTCTGACAAGGCGCTGGCCACTTCCGCCACCGCGAAGAGGGTCGGCGCCCCGACCCTCGTGACCTCGGATGTAATACAGATCGAACCTGAACCTATCCCTGCTCGGAACCCGTCCACCCTGGGAAGCTCTTCGACGATGTCGAACACGGCATCCCGAGTCCCAACGTTACCGACGACAAAATCCGAGCTGAGCTCAGGCAGCACCTTCCGCGCGGCCTCGATAATCTTCGATGTGTGGAAATGTGCTACGTCGGCGACGAGGAAGTCCGCGATACTGTCGAGTGCCCTGCACCTTTCCCGGTCGAGAGGAGAGACCGACGCTCCTACAAGAGGCCTCCCCCTTTCGTCCAGGCTCAGAACTTCGACCTTGGATGACTTGACCTTTTTCACATTGTCCAGCTGACTTTGGATCGACATGTTCCGATGTATCACCCCTGCTCCACCGAGGCGCGCCATCTCCAGAGCGAGGCTCCACTCCGTCACAGTGTCCATTGGAGAGGAGACCAACGGGATTTTCAGTCTGATCCGCTTAGTAAGCATCGACGTCAGGTCGATCTCGTCGGGTTCGACCTCGCTCCTCCCGGGGAGAAGGATGAAATCCCTGAAGGTGAATACGTTCTGTGCCGAACTAAGTTTTGAGAGGAAGCTGTTTGGCAAGGCCCAAGACCTTGCCGGAATCGAGATTTCTCTCAGGTATAATAACGCTCGCCTGGGTCGTGTAAAGTTGACTCTCGTGCGGGCACCCGGGCTCTAGAGCCAATCTCCACAATCGTTAATTAACCTATGACCGCGTTTTTCACGCAAGAGAATGCCTCCTGACCCTGGTTCGATTTTCGGTAGCCTGCTTGGCGCGTGCATCAGGGACGACTACGTCGAGCACGGGAAGCGCGGCATGGCCGAGGAGGTCCTGTTCCTTGTGCTGGGGGCCTGCACCAGCGTCGCGACGACCTACCTCCTGTCAGTCGTCGGCATTTTCGTCTAAACATTTCAACCAAGCCGTAAAGTAATCCTATCTCCCCCCCATTTACCAACATTGAGGGTGATATTGGCCATCGATACAGCATGGGAAGAAAAATCGTCCTAGTCGCATTCTGGCTCCTAGGATACACCCTCGGCTTCTTCGCCTGGCTCGTCAGGGAACCCGTCGTCAACTTCATCCGGAACTTCGGGGTAAGCGCTGACGTCGCCGGTGCGCTCATCACTGGACTAGCGGGGTCCATGATGATGCTCGTGGGCGTCATCCTCTGGAGCTACCTGTCGTCATCGAACTAAGTCCTGCAAGGGCTTACACCTAGAGCTTAGAGGCGCGGGGTTCGACGCGTCTCACGCCGCTTCTTTTGCCCCCGATAGCCAGGCTGCCCCGGCGCGCGCTCATCATACGCTGAGCACCTAAGCCGATGGCTTGACTTCGACGAGCATTCTGACTGAAAACAGTCGGACGTCAGCGACCCAGCCCAGCATTGAAAGGCCAGATTCTGCGCATCGTCACCCAAACATTTCGTCAGCCCTACGCTCTCTTCTTGAAGATGTACATTGCGCCGTACGGGTTGACTTCCTCAGGGGCGGGCGATTCCTCGACGCAGTCGAACCCTCGTCCTGAAAAGAGCGCTTTGTCCAGGGGCCTGTACGCCTGGTAAAGCCCGTCGTTGACTTTCCCCTCGAATGGGTTCCGCCACCATGCGTGGATTATCACCCACTCGCTCGAGTATTCGCAGAGGTTTTCCATTATCCCCATTGCCGTCTCGTCGTCGAGTATGTGGAACAACACGTCAAGGCAGAGCACCACTCTTCCCCTCAATGGGAGACGCTTTTCAGCGGGCCGAGCGACGAAGGCCCAGTCCGGTCTCTTCTCCGAGTTGCGCCTGATTATGTGGGGAGAAATATCGATGCCGATGTATCGTTCGCATGTCCGGCCCTCCCAGAACGAAAGGTCACCGCACCCGACGTCCACCACGTCCTCGACCTGAGAAACATGCTTCTGGATTACCGACCACTTCCAATCCCTGGCCAGCCCGACCGAGCCCTGGCCGCTCTTTCCGCCGTCCCGGTAACGCTTCTCCCAGTATTCTTCTGACTTGGATCCGCCGAAAATGCGCGAGCTATTCACCTCTCGCCAATCGTTTCATGTCGCTAAACTTAAATATAGTCGGGGAGGGTCGTTTCATTGTAACGAGTGACGTAGTATGGCGAATAAGCCTCACCTTAACCTGATAGTAACCGGCCACGTGGACCACGGAAAGAGCACGTCCATGGGGCACTTCCTCTACGACCTCGGCGTAGTCGACCAGAGGATGATCGAAGAGTTCGCGAAGGAATCCGAAAAGACCGGAGCAGGGGACTCTTTCAAGTATGCCTGGGTGCTTGACCAGCTGAAGGACGAGAGGGAGAGGGGAGTCACCATCGACCTCGCCTTCCAAAGATTCGAGACCCCGAAGTACTTCTATACACTCATCGATGCACCGGGGCACCGCGACTTCATCAAGAACATGATCACGGGCGCCTCCGAAGCTGACGCCTCCGTCCTTGTCGTCTCCGCCAAGAAGGGGGAGGCCGACGTCGCTCTGGGCCCAGGCGGTCAGGCCAGAGAGCACGCCTTCCTTTTGAGGACCCTCGGGGTCACCCAGCTCGTCGTCGCCATCAATAAGATGGACGACCAGACGGTGAAATACTCCGAGCAGAGGTACAATGAAGCTAAGCAGGACATCGAGACCCTACTGAAGACCGTCGGATACAATACATCCAAGATCAACTTCATCCCTATCTCAGGCTGGACAGGGGAGAATCTGGTGAAGCCATCGACGAACATGCCCTGGTACAAGGGGCTCACGCTCCTCCAGGCCCTCGACATTTTCACCGACCCACCGAAGCCGATCGATAAGCCGCTCAGGCTCCCCGTGCAGGACGTCTACACAATCACAGGGGTCGGGACCGTACCAGTCGGGAGAGTCGAGACAGGAAAGATCAAAGTCGGGGATACCGTGGTCATAATGCCTGAAGGCATAAACGCCGAGGTCAAATCCATCGAGACCCACCACACCGCGATGCAAGAGGCGATGGCGGGTGATAACATCGGATTCAACCTCAGAGGGGTCAGCAAGTCGGACTTCCGCCGAGGCTCAGTGCTCGGCCCGCCCAGCAACCCGCCGACAATTGCGAAGGAGTTCAAGGCTCAAATCATAGTCGTGTACCACCCGACGGCAATCGCGCCAGGCTACACACCTGTCCTACACGCACATACTGCCCAGGTCGCAGCTACCATCTCTGAGATCATAGCGAAGATCGACCCGAGGACGGGTCAGGCCACCGAGGAGAAGCCCAAGACGATAAAGACAGGCGACTCTGCAATAGTGAAGATCACACCGCTAAGGCCCATAGTCATGGAGACGTTCAAGGAGTACCCCGAGTTGGGGCGATTTGCGTTGAGAGATATGGGGAGCACCGTCGCAGCCGGCATAGTTCAGGAAATCACTCAGAAGGGACAAGTAGAGAAAGTAGCCGCAAAGGCCTGAACCTAACTCCGACCCTGCAACTCTCTAGAGATCCATCAGATTCAACATTCGTCTCTCTTGTACACCAAGAGTTTCTCGTACCTGTAGCTCCGAACAAATTCATTGAAGATGGGGAGATTAACAGCCTCCCGCGCTCTTACGACAGTTCTGAGAGGAATTCCCTTTTCCAACCTTGTGTATGCGCTTCGGAGACCTAGACTGTGAAGAAGGGACGTGGTGAAATTCGAATTCGGAAGGCTTGTGATTTCGACAAGATATTTCTTGACGCAACCATCGGAATCGGCCACACCTTGTACGAACCTTCTTCGAAATGAATGTGGGGTTTCGAAAATCCAGTCCATCTTGACGCGATCTAGGCTCGTTGTTTGATTGTCTGAGAGCCCAAGTCCGACAGTGAACATCCATGCGAAGAATGGAGAGCGTTCTGATGTCCATCTGAATGCCGCAGTTGGGTTGCGGCTTATCTTCGTGTATCCAGTTGGCGGTTTGTCTCTGATCCTTCCCATTTGGAATCCTAGGCTGTTCGCCGCCATGGCGACAAAATCTCCTGTCCGTTCATTCGTGGGCCATTTCTTGGTCAACTGAAGGTCAATGTTCATCGATCTGAATCGATCTTGCGCACTCTTCCCCTTGCTTGCATCACCAAGCATGAACCCGAGAAGATAGGCAAACCACTCGCACCGTCCTTGCTCTATCTGGTCCCGTGTCAGTCCAAAGGTCGATCCAAGAACATACGCAACCTCCAAAGGCTTTGTCTGTTCGATTACCTTCTCAATGTCTGCGAATGACGAGATGCGTATAGGCACTTCGATCCACGTCGGAAGATTGTTTCC
>JAPCJK010000005.1 GCA_027886975.1 Nitrososphaerota archaeon | reverse complement strand
CTGTTGGGCCTGTACTCGTCCACCAACAACGCCACCTTCTTGTTCTCCCTTAGGTTCTTGAGTTTCTTCGTCTTGTAATCGACGGCGATGACGATGTTCTCCCCGTCGAGGGCGTAGATCACAGGGACAACGTGGGGCCTTGCGTCCTTGGACGCAGTGGCCAGCCTGCACAATTCGTGGGCCTTGAGGAAGTTGAGTTCCTTCGGCTTGAGTACCGCCATGCAAAGTCGGCCTGTCGCAGCCATAGGAAAAAGATTGCCGAGAATCCTTTAACGAAGGTCGGGGTGGAGCCGGTCCCGCGTGAGATACACCACACTGGGGAGCACAGGTCTGAAGGTCTCGAGGCTGTGCATCGGCTGTATGAGTTTCGGAGGGCCTGACGCCGAAGGCTACGAATGGAGTCTCGGCTACGAAGATTCGAAACGGGTTATCGACAGGGCCATCGACTTGGGAATCAATTTCTTCGATACCGCCGACGTCTACTCGAACGGGAAATCAGAGCAGATAGTCGGCAGGGCCCTGCATGGAAGGAGGAACCAGGTTGTCCTCGCCACCAAGGTCGGCCTCCCCACTGGCGAAGCCCCCGACGACACGGGGCTGGGCAGGAAGCATATCACTAGGAATCTGAAGAGGTCCCTCGCGAATCTGAAGACAGACAGGGTAGACCTCTACCAGATTCACCGCTGGGACTACAAGACGCCCATCGACCAAGTGCTCAAGACTCTCACCGACGCCGTGAGAAAGCAGAACGCCGTCGACCATCTCGGCGGGTCGAGCATGTGGGCTTGGCAGTTCGCGAAGGCCCTGTTCACCAGCGACAGGCTGGGTCTTGAGAGGTTCGAGACGATGCAGGACCACTATAACCTGGCGTATAGGGAGGAGGAGAGGGAGATGATACCCCTCTGCAGAGAAGAGAGGATTCCGATTATTCCATGGAGCCCACTGGGAAGAGGATTCCTGACGGGCAAGTACAAGCGGAAGTCGAAGCCAGCGAGCATCAGGTACAAGACAGACGACCTCTTGGGAAAGAGGTACTTCAGGCCGGAGGACTTCGACGTTGTCGAGCGGTTGGAGGAGGTTGCCAAGGAGAAGGGGGCCAAGCCTGCGCAGCTGGCGCTCGCCTGGCTGATGCACAAAAAGGACGTCGCTTCGCCCATCATCGGTCCGACGAAGGTCGGGCAGCTGGAAGAGCTCGCCGAGGCAGTTGACATACGACTGAAGGCCGATGACATGAAAAGGCTAGAGGAGCCGTATCGGCCCCATCGGGTCCTCGGCCACGAATGAATTCTACTGAGGGAGTGGCACCGTCGCCACAGTGGAGAACGAGGAGAGGGTGCTGACCATCACTTCGCCCTGCGATATCGTGTAGAGGTAGTCCCCGATTATCACGCTCCGGTCGATCTGGAGATTGTCGTTCGCAGAGTCGCCGAAGTTCAGGCTCCCCGAGTACTGCGACACTCTTCCTAGAATGTTGAAACCACTGCTAGTCACTTGGATGACGTAGACTCCCTGCCAGACGGGGTCGCCATACGGGGGTATACAACCCGAGCAGTTACTCTGGGTCCCGGTTACCTTGTAGAGCGTCAGCGGGATGATAGTGACGTTCCTCGTCGAATCGAAGGTGAAGGCCAGGTGGTCGGTCAGGACCGGGGAGTCGGTTCCCCTGTCCCCGATAAGCAGCTTGGAGACTTGGATCGAGGTGCCGTTGTCAAAGACCCTGAAGAGGGAGAGCTTGAGCCCAAGGTAGAAGGCCACGTTCTGTATCGTTGACGATGGGACCGCGTCCTTCCCGACTCCAATCAGATATCCTCCTGGAAGAGGATGCAGATAATCCGAATATCCCGACACTTTCAGCTCGCTGAGTATGACTGGTTTAGCCACATCCTTGAACGATATCACGAAGAGGGGGTCGATCTGCTGGAATGTGACCACGTACCCCATGCTCCCGACGAATCGGACCGCGTAGATGTTCTCGCCGGGGGCGATGTTCCTCAAGGCAGATACCTGGTTCATCCCCAAGTCCAGCACGTAGACGTCATTGCTTCTCGTGGCCGAGCCACCGACGACCGCGAACCTTCCGGTGGCGACTCTGAAGTTTCCATTGTACTCGTCGAGCGAGAACTGGTTGAGGACCGACCCAGGCACCACTCCGGCAGCCTTCACGACGACGGACCCGCTCGAGTAGGCAGCCCTCAGGACTGTGCTGTTCTGGGCCTGCTGGACGTCGGACACCGATACCACTCCGCCAGTGTAGACATCACCGACGATCCCATGGGTGGAGAACAGGTCTGGATAGTTGGTGTAGACCACGTAGACGTTCGACGTCGAAACATAGACCGTGGCCGAGGGCCCTGTCAGGACAGTAACGGCGTTCTCCTTGCCCGTCGCCATGCTTATGCTCGGGATTATGGTGTAGTAGCTGATTTGGGCCGTATTGTTGGTGTAGTAGACGGAAGACGCAGGCAGCTGTGCCGCGGTCCCGTTGTTGGATGCCATCGGCATCACCGCCGTGGCGTTGCCCTGGCCACTGAAGACGTACGAGGGCTGCTGGACCACAGCGTACACGTATCCATCGGCGAGCCGCGCAGCGACATAGGCCCCGGGTATGCTCTCGTTTTGCATCAGCTTGGGCGAATTGAGATTAGAAACATCGTACAAAAGCAACTCCACAACCGATGCGCCACTAGTCTTCTGGTACATGATACCGCCACCATTCTTCTGATACGTGATACCACTTCCACTCTTCTGATCGATGACCATCAGGCGGTCCTTGGTCATCTCTAGCCCGATCACGTTGGCGTTCGGGAATTTGAGCGTGGAAAGGACCGCTGCGGAGCTCGGTGGGTAGGCGTTGATTATCGATACGGAATTCTGCGTCGAGACAAAGAGATGAGTACCATCTGTCTTCACTCTGTCAGGTTCGTCCACGCCTTGGACTTGGACGTTGGTCCCGGTGAACGAAACAGCCGAATTATCAGAACTCACTGCGGCCAATATTGCAGGTGCACCATTCGCCACTCCCCCGACCGGCAACCCGCCCTTGAACATCAGGCCGCCTCCAAACCCAATCCCCCACCTGCTGTACTGCTGCGCGCTCTTCGCGTTCGCGGTGACGTACTGCTGGAGCAGTGAATCGCTTTCGAACGCGCTAAGGTTCTGAGGGAGAGCGTTGCTCGTTGGGCCGCCGGGGGAGACCATCGGAGGCGCTACGAGTGCGAAGATCGCAACCACAGTCGCTACCCCTATGATAGCTCCCATGAAGACGGCCACTTCTGGTCGCCAAGTTCCCTTCAGTGGAGCCGCACCCATGTCCAGACTATCCGAACGACGGGGAGTAAAGCCTAGAGCGGAGAACGAGTGTTCTAGAACTACGAACAGGGGCAGCTTGCGGGCTCACATTCGTCTAAGGTAAAGCTGAACGACTATGAGCTCCGCCAGCGCCACAAGGGCTTGCGAGGCGACCGCGAGAGTGTTACTCTGAGTCACGAAGTATGTGCCTGCGTATACCCCCAGGGGCCCAAGGGCAATCCCGCCAGCCACGGCCAGGGCGCCCAAGAGCCTCGCGAGGTCGCCCGCGGACATCAAGTTCAGCCCTCGGGTTTGGACCCCCCGAGACGTTTGACTCCCTCCTTTCTTCTTGTAGCTCCTTATGAAGAAAGCAAGTTCGGCACTTGAGGCCGCCGACACGGCCAAGATTTGGATCACCGGTATGACGACCAACCATAAGGCCGACGGAAGGGCAAAGACAAGGAGCACCCCTATGGCCGCAGGGACGGGGAGGTAAGCCACGGTCGAAATGACTGATTTGGCTAGGATTATCAGCCGGGCGTTCAACGGCAATGAAAAAGTGTAATCGAGGCCCGAGCCCTCGGTGTTCAAGAGGACCGACGCAGAGATCAGCGCGAAGAAGCAACCTAGGGAGGTGGCGCCAAGAATTGCCGTCGTCCCAAGAACCTCGGCCTGGCTCAAGCTAAACGCGATGATGACGGTCTCGAAAACAGGTAAGGCGAAGACAAAGGCTGTCGACGGGTTCTTCGATGCAATCCTCGTATCCTTGAGCACGTAGGCCGGAATGGGCCTCCTTAGTCTGAGGATGAATTCCGTTGCTCTTTGTCTGACAATGGTCGCTGCCTGTTGTTGCGAAACTCTGTCGGTGATGCTCAGAGCCTTCCTCCCCGCAAAGTAAGCGAGCATCAGATACCCTGCCATGGCGACGAAGGACAAGGATGTCGCCAGTCCCAGTGTTGGTGAGGCAGAGGCCAGCGTAGGAAACACGAGCGAAGCAAGGGCCAGGCCAGCAGAGAACGGGTGCACCACAGCGAAGAGAATCGGAATAGAGGTCGTTGACAACGACCCTGAGATTGCACTTTCGAGAGCGGGGAAGATGTACTGGATCAGACTGAAGACGAACCCGAAACTCGCCGCCGCCAGACCCCAGGAAATGAGGAAAAGGAACCTCGAGAGGGTGGCCCTCTTCCCCCTGCCTCCACTGGTGATGTTCCTCTGGAAGAGCCCGGCGAGCCCCAGGGATATTGTGACCCCGAAGACGGCGTTTGCGACCGACACCAGCGCCATGGCGGCCGTGGCCAAGGGTGAGAAGGTCAGGTAAGCGATGACGGTCACCTGAACAACGATCGCGGCCACAATCATGGAATCGAACGTTCTTATGACCGAAAGCAGGGCCAATAATGACAGGTCCTTTCGACCTAGAGGCATAGTCGATAGGAGGGCGTAGGGCCCAGCTCCCGAGAAGGAGGGGAGCACCTGCAGCGAGTATAGGACAGTGTACCCGAGGCTGATGGCGAGGCTCAGGGTGACCCCAGTGACTAGAGCAGCGGCAGTTCTGCTAATCGCAAATTGGTAAAAGGCGAAAATGGCTCCGAGCGCAATGAACGCTGTGATGATGACCTTGCCGATTAGTGCCCCTCTGGTGATTGACTTGACCCTCCGGGCAGGACTTCCAAACCCGAATCCTCCCATGGACCCCCTTGTCATGACGGCCGACCTGAAGACGAGCTCGATGTATGGAGTCTTGCTGAGCCGCCAGGCCTCTCGGAGGTTCAAGCGTTCTACACCGTGGGGGTCGAGAAGGCTTCACGAAGCGCCCGCGATGTCTCAGCGACCTCCTCTTCCTCGTGGGTGAGATGCAGAAATACCTCTTCGAGAGTCGCTTGGCCTCCTCCAGAGGTCGTCACCCCAGCCCTGAGCTGGTCCATGGAACCCTCAGCGACGATGGACCCTTTGTAGATGATGCCTATCCTCGTGCAAAGATGTTCGGCGACCTCCATGATGTGGGTGGAAAACACGACCGCGCGCCCGGGGCGCTGTGATTGGAGTGAAATCACATCCTTGAATATTCGGCTGCTCTTGGCATCTAGGCCGTTCATCGGTTCATCAAGGACCAAGAGTGGGGGCTCGTGAATCAGCGATGCGATAATGGTAACCTTCTGTTTAGTCCCCATGGAGAGCGTCGCTATCGGGGAGTCGTAGTATTCCTCCAAGCCGAACGCCGTTGCGAGTTTTGAAACCCTGTCGTTGGCAGTTTTCTTATCGAGTTTCCTTACCGACACGACGAACTCGAAAAAATCCCTCGGGCTCAGGGATTCGTACAGCATTGTCGTCTCGGGTACGTACCCGATTTTCGACTTCACTTCGAGTGGACTTTCCCTGGGGTCGAGGCCCAGCACCCGCACTTCGCCTGAGCTCTGCTCTGAGAGGCCTGTGATTATCTTGATCATGGTGCTCTTGCCAGCCCCGTTGGGCCCAAGAAGGCCGTAGATTTCTCCGGGCATGACTTTCAGACTCAAGCCCGCGAGGGCCTGGACCGTCCCGAAGTTCTTGTGCACGTCCTTTGCTTCTACGACTGGAGCCTTCATGTCGGCAGCCGATTCCAAGCTAGTTAAGGCCCCCCGACCATCCGAATTAAAGTTGCAAGCATATGTCTCCGGCTCATTTTCTGGCTTTCAAAGATTAAAAATCGAGTTCGGTCGGTGCGGGCTCGAGCGCCACGGTGGCTCAGTGGCTAGAGCGCCACCTTGGTATGTGGTTTCACAAAGAGGTGGATGTCGTGGGTCCGACTCCCACCCGTGGCTCTCTCTAACAACCTGCGACTCGGGGGGAGCTTCCTTGGGTTTCACAGTGGTGCCGAGGGGGGGATTCGCGCCCCCGACCCCCAGATCTCTCAGCCCAGCCCGCGATTATGAGTTTCACCCTGTCGGGTGTAGCCTGGTGCCATAACTAGGCTAGGCCACCTCGGCACTGCGCACACGGTCTCAATTTGGGATTAAAAGACTCATCACGAAAGCATGACGAATCTCGTTTGTCACAAGCTCCCCCAGCAACGCTTATTATGAGACGCCGGTCTCGCCGGCTCGAGATTGCACTTCCCTTTCCTTACCGTAGCGAGCTATTACAGCTTCATGAGCACCGCGATGATAGTGCTGTTCATCATAGGCCTTGTAATAGTCTTCGTCTACGAGTACGAAGCTCTAAGACGCTCTAAGACCTAGCTCCGGCCTCTCAGTCTCTCTATTACGCTGAAATTTGAAAGCTGGAGTACCCATCCGCCCATTTTTGTGGACTTGCAGGCGGCTCCTACGACGCGAAGCCTTTCCCCTGGCTGGATTCCCGAGACCCTTCCAGCCAAGTCTCGCCACGCGACGAGCTTGTTCTCGCCTGTGTCGTCGCCCACTACCAGCTCTCCCTTCTTCGTAGTCGTGCCATCCTTCAGACGGACGTCGTCGACGCTTCCGTGAGACAGGGCGATGACCTCTATCATGATCTGCGCATCCTCTTCTTTGACCTCCTGAAGCTTCACCGCCAGTCCGTCGAGCCCCGGGAAGGACCCGTTCTCAACCACCTGAATCGAGTTCGCACTTCTGCAGTACAACCTTCCCTCTGTGGTTTGGTCGGGAACCACCCCAACCACATCCCCTTGCATCGGTTCCTTCACGTCTTTCCCCAACTCGATGAATCTGACTCTCCTGTCTTTTCCTACGCCCAAGACAACCTTCGCCGACGTTCCGGAGCTTGTCGCCGCCACCCTTAGCTCAATCCTCTCGGGAAGCGGACCCATTGAAATCACACTCCCGGCGTCGCCATGTATCTCGAAGTCTCCATTGTTAGACCGTCTGGCCCTCACATTCGTGATGCGAATCTTCTGACCAGGCTTCAGCTCGGGCTGGGCCTCGGGACTCCAGACGACGACTCGAGTTTCCTTCCCACCGTCTCGCGCCACCCCGAACTGGAACAGCGAACCAGGCGAGCCATCCGACCTCACGAACTCGCTGTACCGCGGCTCAGAGCTGACGATACATTCTAGGGCCACGAACGGCTCTTCTTTCGTGAGGATTGGGAGCTTCTGGGCGACAGTTGAAAGCGACGGAAGCTTTGCCGCGACTTTCTCGTCTGTCACAAGCTCGACTCGCCCTCTCTTGCCTAGGTTCAGGTTGGGCTTGCCGTCCAGCCCTTGCTTGACGTAGGCGTTGGCCACCCTCACCAACGCATCGGCCTCGAGTCCGAGCTTGCCTGTTTGCTCGATCCCCTCTTCCCAGACCGTGAGCCGCACAGAGTTCTTCCCGTCGAAGAGCACGACTCTCCGGTACTTCCCCGTCCCACCATCCTTCTTGTTGTAAGTGGCGACCGGGTAAAGGGCGAGGACCCTGGCTACCACCGTAACGTCGTTGGCTCCTATGTACAGGTCTTTGATCGACATGTCTGAGGACGCGTCTTCCTTTCGCAACGAAACTCCCAGCTCCCCAGCCACGAGGAACAAAGCGCCTTGGTTCGTAAGATAGCCGGCCCCCACCGTGCGCTTCTTGTCTTCTATCCGGCGCATCACCTCGTCCCTGCTGAGCTCGGGCCGGTTCTGAAGCAGTTCGCCGATCAGGGCTTCGAAGTCATACATGGTCTAAGCTTTCGTGGTCGTGGAGTTCACCGCGGCTATGCCCTCCTCCAGGATATCGAGGCCTTCATCCATTACATCCTCGGTGATGTTCAGTGGAGGTATGAAACGGAGTGTATTCCTCCCTGCAATGATTACCAGCAGCCCGTGGTTGAAGCAGTAATCGATGATCTGCTTGGCTTCTGCATCCCCTCTGGCTTTGGTGGCCTTGCTCTTCACAATCTCAACCCCGACGAACAAACCCATGCCTCGGACGTCTCCGACAATTTCATACTTCTCCTTCATCTCCAAGAATCTCTTCTTCGCTTTAACTCCCAGCTTCTTCGCGTTCTCCATAAGGTGCTCCGACTTGATAACGTCCAATGTGGCAAGACCTGCCTCCACTGCCACTGGGTTGGCCCCGAAGGTCGAGGCGTGCTGCCCTGGCTTCCAGCTCTCCATGAGCTCCGCCTTTGCGACAATCGCACTCAATGGAAGCCCAGAAGCGATCCCTTTGGCCAGGGCCACCACGTCAGGCACGATTCCAAAGTGCTCAACCCCAAGGAACTTGCCCGTCCTCCCGACCCCGGTCTGTATCTCGTCTGAAACGAATAGGACGCCTTCTTTCCTGAGGAACTCCATCTTCTTGAAGTACTCGGGCGGGGCCGGAACATACCCCCCTTCCCCCTGAATGGGTTCGAAGAAGTACGAGGCGACTTCGTCTACCGGGACGAACTTCTCTAGGTATTGCTCCTTGAAGTAGTCCACGCAGTAGTAATCGCACTCGGGGAAGGTCTGCTTCCAGGGACACCTGTAGCAGTAAGGGAATGGGAAGTGAACCACTTCCGGAATCAGAGGGATTGCCCCCTTCCTCTGAATCGGCTTGCTGGCCGTCAGGCTGAGTGCTCCCATGGTCCGGCCGTGGAAGGCCCCCGAATGAGACAGGAATAGCGGACGTTTCGTATAGTTCCTCGTCAGTTTCATGGCAGCCTCGATGGCCTCTGCTCCGCTGTTCCCGTAGTAGACCATCTTCTGAAAACTCCCAGGGACCAATGATACCAGACGCTCCGAGAGCTCGACGAGATTCTCATAGTAGAAGTCGGTGTAAGAGAAGTGAACGAACTTCTCTGCTTGGCTCTTGATGGCTTGAACCACCTTCGGGTGGGTCGAACCGGTGCTCAGCACTGCAATCCCAGCCGCGAAGTCGATGAACTGGTTCCCGTCGACGTCCTTCACCAGCGACCCGTGGGCTGATTCGATGGCCAGCGGATAGAAGCGCGAAATGGAGGGAGACACGTACTTGGCAGTCTTCTTCACAACCGCCTGCGCCTTCGGTCCTGGGAGCTTACCCTCGACTTTGGCAAATCTCCTGGGTTTCATAGAAATCAAACCTCGCCCTCAGCGTGGGGCTAAAATCCTTTGCCTGAAGTGGGTGACGAAAACCTATCGTTTGCAGCCTTGAAACTGAACTCAGGCGGGTATGGACAGCTCTATCTCGAGCACGGGCAGGTTGAGCTGCCGTCCGTCCCTTGAAGTCACGTTCTCACCGTCGATGGTGATGTTGGAAATCTGGACGTTGCTCATGAAGCGCTTCTTCAGCACCTGAGCCACTTCAACTGACATGTTGATTGCCTCCCCCCGGGCCCTGAGGACCACCTGCTTTGCGCCACCATTGAACATGGTGATGCAGGCTGTTACATAGTTCAGGAGGGGCTTGCTCTGGCCAACGATGACTGTCTTTCTCTCTTCAGACATGGTCTGAGGCAGGCCCCGGTTTCAGGCTATAAACGCTCGCCTTGCGGCCCGCTCTGTTTCTCACTACTGCAGCAGCCTTGAGAGCAGCAGCCACAACAACAACATACCATGTGATTCACCCCTCATGGAGCATTGGCACCGAGGGTAGTTATTGACTAACTCGGCGGTACCTGCCCCTGACCTTCTCTATTGCCCCATGATTGACCAGACGTCTCAGGATTCTTGACACTACCTCCTGGTGGTAGCCGAGGCTTCGCTTCAACGTTGAGAAAGCGACCGGTTCGGTGCTAGTACATACAGCAATGCACACTTGGGCCTCACGCTCGGTGAGCTGGAGGCAATCAGGCTCGCCGCACATCGCCACGGGGCAGCAGGTCGCGAGCATATCCAAACAACACATCTACGGCACTATTTATTGACCGACCCTCTTTCGAATGCACCCGCATGGGCGAGCAGCGAACAGGCGTCGCAAGGTCAGGGCCCGGATGAAGGATTAAGTAATGAGGCGCATTCCGAGCGGCCCTTGACGGCTCCAGGGGGGCCGAAGAGGAGTACAATAGGCCGAATCGTAGCCGTTTCTCTTGTTGCTTGCGGGACCGCCCTCGGGGCGGCCGCGGCTCTAAATGCCTCAGCTTCAGGCGGGGGTGGATTCTTCCTCATCGTAGTAGCCCTCGCGGCCCTCTTCTTCGTGGGCGGCCTTTTCTCATGGCGCGGCAAGCGGTGGGCGTACGTCCTGGGAATCGTCGCGAGCGTGGTGGTGCTTCTCCTCTTTGGGAGTCCGACTGAGATACTCGCGAACCCTGCCAACCAAGAATTCTCAATCGCGTTCATCTTCTACGTTTCCGCGGCCGTAGCCATCGTTTACGGAGCCTATGGCGTCTACGCTGGAAAGCGCGAAATCACCTCACGTGCCAGTGTGGGGGCGTTCATTGCCCTGGGCGTAGTGGTCGGCGGTCTGTTGGTGGGAACGTTTGCAGGGCAGACACAGTCGGCGCTTCTGACGGGTTCAAAGGGGGATATCACCATAGCAATAGGCGCAGGGTCTCTGACGACGGGCGCGTTCAATCCAGGGAACTTTACCGTGAAGGCGGGGACGACGATAACCTGGTTTAACGGGGATCCAGCCACCCACACTGTCACGAGCACCACAGGTGTATTCGACTCCGGAACCTTCCCCAGCGGTCACACCTACAGCTACAAGTTCAACACGCCTGGAACCTTCCCCTACTATTGCGTGATTCACCCCAACATGAAGGGCACGGTAATCGTCACTGCGTAGTCCTCCTTGACGAGCTCCTAAGCACGCGATAGGATATTAACGGAGGCGGGGCGTGCTGCGAGTTAGGGGTCGTCGGCTAGTCTGGTCTAGGCTTTCAGCCTCGGGAAAATCCGAAAGGGTTTTCGGGAACGCTGAAGATCGCTGGTTCAAATCCGGCCGACCCCACCTCAACACTTCCTCCCGCCGCCGAACCACGACTCTAACCTGCGTAACCTAGAACGGCAATCCAAATCCGGAAGATAACTAATGGGAATCGTGGAAATACCATGGATTGACCCTCCGTATGCAGAATTCAGTATTACTAGTCCATAATACTTTTTATTTATTAGAAATAAGAATCGAAATATGCAAAAAGTGCAATGGCTGCCGAAGGCGGCTTCGATCAGGAAGCGATTCCGGTCGAGGTACCTCCTGCCACTTCTCGCCATCACCTTCTTCGCGGTCGCCTCGTTCGCCGCGGCGGTGACTGTCACCACGACCACGGAACAGGCGCAGGCCGGTGTTTACTTCAATGTCATAGGCGGGTTCACTGCTGCGAGCAACGGCTTCCTCGTTGTCCAGGCGACCGCCGCCGCATCGGGCCAACCATGCACTTGGGCACCTGCTGGAACCTGTCAGACAGCTCTTACCGCCGGAGACTGGTACTACTCGGTCACGCTGACACTTAATGCTGCAGCCAGTGTCAGCACGACCTATACCCTTACCGTCCAATGGAACACTGGCGCCGGTTATGTGACGCTTGGATCCCGCACAGTGACTACCCTGGGATCAATCACGGCTGGGCAGACGATGACGTTCCTCCTCGACACTGCCGGCACTACCTTCACAGCGCCAGCTGGAATAACAATCACGGTGGCGTAAGCGGAATGGCGCGGGCGAGCGATGGCTCGCGTGCCATTCTCCCGTTTTGTTCGGCGACCTCCATTCAAAGCCCGGCGTTCCGAATTTGAGGCTGCTCCTCTTGGCGGCCGTCTTTCTCTCTGTGGTGATTGGGATCTCCGCAGCTACCGCCGTTACTGTGACCAAGCCGAATTATCAGACCAAGTACGGAACCCTGACGTATGTCGACTTCGAGACGGTATCTGGTCCGTCAAGCACAACTCCGGGAACTAATACCGCGCAGGTCCCCTCGGGGAGCAGCGGCTCGTATCGTGTTGTGAAGGGTTCGACTGGCTACCTTTGGTCACCCCAGTTTGCCTCCGCCGCCACCATAAGCGCAGGCAAATGGGTGTTCGACTTCTGGGCGTCGACGATAAGTTATGTGGCAATCACCTTGACGAACAACCAGGGCGCTGCCACTTCGAATCCATTTCAGGAGAAGATAACCTGGAACCCGAGCACGTATGCGAGCAACGAGGCCTCGAACCTCGGAAACATACGGTTCTGCTTGGACAACGCATGCGTAACTCAGCTTGACGCTTGGCTTGAATCCTGTACGCCTTCGTGTTCCACTGGCGCTACATCCGCCTCAGCTTGGGTCAAGCTGACCTCCTCGATTGCCGCAAGCGGCGGGACCCTCACGATCTACATGGCGTTCCTTTCGCTCTCCACTAGTTTCGACAACAATTTCTGGGGGGAAGCACCTAATTTGTCGGGTTCCTACGGGACGAACGACAACGGAGCGAACGTTTTCACTTTCTATGACAACTTTGCGGGGACAACCCTGAGTGCCAAGTGGACCAAGGTGACCAGCGGCGCAGGCGGGACGGTTACTGTGAACAACGGCGCAACCTTTGCAGTGGCGGCAACCACTGATTGGGTCTTCATTTATTCAGCCACACAGTCCCAACCGAGAGTCGCCGAATCCTACATGGTCTCGGTCTCGGGAGACAACCCCATGTTGGGAGAGGAAACTTCAGCTCTCGTGAACGGGTACCACGCCATGTATAACGGCTACAGCCTCGACTGGTACTCGGGAGCTGGGCAGCAGGAAGAATTCTGTCCGGAGACTGCGGCAGGAGCGGGGACGTGCACGAGGCAAGCTGTCGCCGCATTCCCCGCCGGAATCTGGTCTCTCCGCTGGGCCGCCGCTGGCACCGAGGGCTCGACCGACGGGGCCGGAAACTCGCTCACATCGGCTGATAACAGCGTGGGCGCCATCGCGAACTACGGAATCTATGTCGGCGTCTCCGACGTGGCGATAGGCAGCAACGTGGTCAACTGGGCGCGAATGAGGGCCTACCCCCCGAGCAACGTCCTGCCTTCCGCTAGCTTTGGGGGCGTTACTTCCACGGCCAACACCCTCAGTGTGT
Source organism: Nitrososphaerota archaeon (assembly GCA_027886975.1). Taxonomy (GTDB): domain Archaea; phylum Thermoproteota; class Nitrososphaeria; order Nitrososphaerales; family Gagatemarchaeaceae; genus UBA183. The sequence goes on along the minus strand of JAPCJK010000005.1, from coordinate 32,792 downwards.
CGATTTTCGTCACAGACTCATTGGGGGCTGTTCAGTCCACCGTCGCCAGCGCAGTCGCTTCTCCGAGCCTCGGCGCGGCTGAGACTCAGCTCTCAATGACCTTCGCCGGAATTCTTGTGAGCGTTCCTGCCAATGGGTACATCGAGGTCTCTTTCGCTGCGGCATCCGCAACCGACAGTGTGTATTGGGGATTAGGACAGCAAACCAACTTCCAAGTGCCATTCCGGGTTCTCACCTGAGGGGACTGAGTAATCATGAGCGTCAAGAAAATAAGAAACATGAAAATCAGGATACCCCGGAGAGTTTGGGCATTACTGGCAGTAATCGTCCTTTGCGCCATTGCGGGCCTTCCATTCTTCATGGGGACGCAGACATATCCGGTCACGGTCGTTCAAGGAACCAGCATGTACCCTACGCTGCAGAACGGGGACTTGGTGGTCTTCCATGCGCCGCCACAGGGGATGATAGCAAACGGTTCCATCATCGTGTTCATCCAGACAGGTACTGGCATATCTGCACTGGATTCTCTCATGAAGCCAGTGCTCATACATAGGATAGTCGGGGTCGTCGTCCAGGGCGACGGGAAGATCAACTACCAGACGAAGGGAGATAACAATCAACAGGTAGACCCTGAGTTGGTCCCCGCCGACAGGGTACTTGGCACTCCGGCGACCATCGTACCAAAGGCTGGGTTGATTATCATGTTCTTCCAGTCCCCCCAAGGCCTCGTTGCGACCGTGGGGGTAATCACTTTCATCTTCATCGGAAGCAGCGAAGCCAAGATGAAGAAGGAGGAAGAGAAAAAGACGTTTCTGGGAGTACTTGCCCAGATGGCCCTGAACGACGAACTTCCAGAGGCGGTCTTTAAGAAATTCGAGCTCGCGGTGGAATACGTGGAAGACCTGAGGATAGACGAGTTGAAAGACGGGGGTGTATTGACACTTGTCGACTGGATAAGAAATGGAGGTTTGGATGATAAATGGAAAGTGAGGAAGGCTCCGTGCCGGAAGTGCTCATCAATGGCGGCGAATTTCGATTGTGCCAACGGCCTACTTCTGGTTGTCTGCCCCACATGCAATCGGATCAGTACGCCGAGATGACCATGCGGTAGGGTCGACGCGTCGGCATCAAAAACCCCTTAAACAACGCATGAGAGAATTTCATTCTTGGAGCGAATCATCGGCCACTTGGACCTCGACTACTTCTACGCTCAGGTCGAGGAAGTGGAGAATCCTTCGCTCAAAGAGCGGCCCGTCATAGTTTGTGTTTTCTCTGGCAGGACCGAAGACAGCGGTGTCGTGAGCACTGCAAACTACAGGGCGAGAGAGCTGGGCGCCCATTCAGGAATGCCAATCGCCCTGGCCAAGAAGAAACTCGATGGCAAGAACGCCGCCGTGATCAAGATGGACCACGAGAAGTACGAGGTCGTTTCCAACAGGATAATGGAAGACATCGCGCAGAAGGTTGACACCCTCGAACCCACTGGCATCGACGAGGCCTTCTTCGACCTGACCACCTCCACCGGTGGAGATTACGCGAAGGCCGGGAAGACCGCCGAGGCAATCAAAGAATCAATTCTCAACAACGAGCACCTCACATGTTCGGTGGGGCTCGGGAGGAGCAAGGTCGTCGCAAAGCTCGGGTCCGACACCGCGAAGCCTGGTGGGTTGAAAGTAGTCAAACCAGAAACCACGATGGCCTTCCTAAACCCGCTTCTAGTCACCAAACTCTACGGCGTGGGCCCGAAGACTGCTTCGACCCTTGAAGAGATGAGGGTCAAAACGGTCGGTGACCTGGCGAGGATTGACCTTTCAAAACTCGACCAAAGGTTCGGGAGGAAGTTCGGGGCCTACCTGCTCGCCGCTGCCAAAGGGGAGGACGACGACCCTGTCCGTGCGGGTCTGGAGCCAACCCAATTCAGCCGAATCGTGACCTTGAAGCGCGATACCAGGGACCCAGGGGAGGCTTTCGATCAACTCGTCGCGGGAATCGAATACGTCCACGGCAAGCTGGTGTCATCTGGGAAATCGTTCAGGACGGTCACTGCAATCGGAATCCTCTCAGACCTCTCGACGAAGACGAAGAGCAAGACCTTCGAGACCCCAATCAACGACGCGGCCAGACTCAGAGAAAGCGCGCGCAGCCTCTTCGACGAACTTAGCGGGGTGGTCGACAAAGACTTCCGGAGGGTAGGGCTACGCGTGTCAGGATTCACCGGCATAGAAGACCAGACTTCGCTTTCGGAGTTTCTGCATCCGGTCGGGTAAGACGATGAGTGAAACCAAAGAGGCTTGGAAAGAGAAGTTCGCCGAGTTTGCGAAGTATGGACCCAAACTTGACAGAGCAATCGACACTGTCCTCGCAGGCGGGGTCAAGGAAAGCCGGTTTCTCCCCAGTGGCAGGAAGGTGACCTCCGTGGTGGGGAGGCTCGGAGACGAATTCATCGACCCGGAAAAGCCGTACTGCTCGTGCAGCAATTTCTTCTTCCGAGTCCTCGGAGGAAGAGAGGGGACATGCTACCACCTCCTAAGCCACAAGATCGCGGCCAAGACGGGCAAGATTGACGTCGTAGAATTCAGCGATGAGGAGTACGGACCTTATCTTGTCGCTACAATCCGCGATGTCTTCGAAGTGCTGAGGAAGAGCAGCACCTAGCATGTTTGGAAAGAGCCACGGGCGAGACCATCGTGCCGGATGCAATTCGATCTCGCGACCCCCTGCTTTCCTTCCTTAGGATACAAGGCAGGTGCTCTAACCAGGCTGAGCTACCGTGGCACGCCCTGCCTCGCCCCACACTCACTTTATCACTTTTCTTCTTGTGATATCTCTATAGCCTCCCCAACCAAAAGCGGGCCAAGGTGGAATACCGTCGGCTAGGCCAGACACGAGAGAAAGTCTCCACAATCGGGATGGGCACCTGGAGACTAGGCGCCTTCAGCAGTCCTGACGAGCGAGCCCGCCAGGTGGCGGCCATCAAGAAAGGAATCGAGCTTGGCATCAACCTCATCGACACGGCTGAGATGTACTCCAGTGGGCGCTCGGAGGAAGTAGTCCGGGAGGCCGTCAAACACATCCGCAAGGACGTGTTCATAGCGACAAAAGTCTCGCCGGGCAATCTCCGACGCGACGATGTGATCGAAGCATGCAAGGGGAGCCTACGCAGGCTAGGCACATCGTACGTCGACCTCTACCAGGTGCACTGGCCCAACCCTAGCATTCCGATCAGGGAGACGATGTCTGCGATGGAGCAGCTCGTCCGCGAAGGCTTGGTCAGATACATCGGGATAAGTAACTTCAACGTCTCTGAAACCGACGAGGCCAGAGCCGCTTTGCCGAAAAGTGAAATCGTCTCCAATCAGGTCGAGTACTCGCTCACAAACCGGTACGTCGAACCAGAGATTCTTCCGTACTGCGTCAGGGAGAAGATGACACTGATTGCATACAGCCCCCTCGCTCGGGGGAACATTCCCGACGCAGCAATCCCGAAAGCAATTCTCCAGAAGTACAAGATGACCCCCGCCCAAGCGATGCTCAATTGGGTGACGCGTGACGAGCAAGTGGTTGCAATCCCCAAAGCGACAAACCCGGTCCACCTCGAGGAGAACGCATCTTCTGTTTCCGTCAGGTTAGACGGATCGGAATACGAACAGATTGGGGCTAGCCTTCGCTAGTCAGTTGGAAGAGGATACAGACAATCCGAGCAACAGTTGTAGGACATTTCCAGGCTGTTATCAAGGTCGAGTTTTCCATCGCACCAGATACATCGGTTGCGAGCAATGACGACTTGCAACTCGATGAAATGACGAGTTTCACTATTTAAGATATGGCAAAGACCTATTTTGACTTCTGCGTTTGTCTAACTATTTCTTGATGTGGTGCATCCGCACCAGGTCCTTCTCGAACTGTTTGAGGTTGGCCGGTATCCTCGTGTTGATCGAGTCCTTGAGCGCGAGTCCCTTGTCCCTCTTAGTCTTCCAGACCTGCGCATTGAACTCCATGATGCTCTGGCTGACCTTCTCGCTTACGTCGAATCTCTCCGCCTTGGGGAACTCTTCGAGGTGGATGCTCTGGGAGCCATACAGCCTCCTCCACGCGTAGTCGGTCAGATACGGTGTGATGGGAGCAAGCAAAAGCAACAGAGTCTTCACAACCCTGTGCAGGGTGTACCAGGCGGCCTCCTGCTCTTTCGTGGTTGCGCCATCCCCGTAGGCTCTCCCTTTGGCCATCTCGAGGTAGTTAGACGCGAAGACGTTCCACAGGAACTCTCTGACCTTGGTCGATACAGTGAACACGTCAAAGCGCTCGTAGGCCTCCACGCATTCCTGTGTCAGCTTCCCCGACTCGTTGAGCATCCACTTGTCGGTCCAGGTCAGCTCGGCCTTCTCCGGGACTGGGAACGAGCTGATGAATCTGCACGTATTCCAGAGCTTCGTCAGGAACTTCCCGGCCCCAGCGATCCTCTCTTCACTGAACCTGACGTCATACCCCAGGCCGGCCTCGGACGCACCCCAGAACCTGAACGCATCAGCACCGAACCTTATCAGAATCGGCTCCGGGTCGACGAAGTTCCCCAGGCTCTTCCTCATGGCCCTTCCCTGGGCGTCCTGCCCCAAGCCGCCAATCCACGCGTGCTTGAATGGCTCTCTTCCTGTTAGCTGGTAGCTCTTCAACAGAGTGTAGTATAGCCATGTCCTCACGATGTCTTTGCCTTGAATCCTGATAGTGGTAGGGAACGTGAGACTGTGGAACCTGCTGTTCTTCAAGTACTTCGTGATGTAGAGCGGGGAAAGGCTCGAGTCCATCCATGTGTCGAACGTTCGGGTTTCACCGATGAACCTGGCGTTGCCGCACTTCTTGCACTTCTTGAACGGCGCCTCGTCTCTCCAGGGCCTGTAGTAGACTCCTGGTTTCGGCAGATGCGGAGTATTGCATTTGCTGCAATACCAGACAGGGATTTCAGTTGAGTAGTATCTGCGCCTGGAGATTGGGTAGTCTGTGGTGAGCACATCGATCCAGTCGAGTAGGATCTGGCGGTGCATCGCCGGATGGAATTCTATCTTGTGGGCAAGCTTCTTGAGAGCAGGTTTGAATTCAAGCTGCTTGAGATAGTACTCTTCCATCGGGATTATCTCTATTGGGGTCTTGCTCCGCTCACAGAGTGGCGTCCTGTGCTGAATCTGCTCCACCTTCGTGGCTATCCCCGCGTCCTGAAGGTCTTGGATTATCTGCGACCGGGCGTCCTTCACCGCCACCCCGGCGTACTTCCCGACCACGGAGGTCATCTTTCCATCCATATCTATGGCCACTATTTCCTTGAGCTTGAGCTCCCTGAACAACATGACGTCGTTGTAGTCCCCGTAGCTGCACACCATCACAACCCCGCTTCCGAACTTGGGGTCGACGCTCTTGTGGGTCTTGATCGGGACTTCCCTGTTGTATATCGGGATGATGGCCGACTTCCCGATGAGCTTCCTGTACCTGCTGTCGGTCGGGTTGACCACCAGCATCTGGCAGGCGGCTAACAGTTCGGGCCTGGTGGTGGCCACCGAAAGCTCCGCCCTGCTGTCCTTCACCCTGAAGGTGTTCGTAACCAGGAAAGTCGGCAGTTCTTCGTACTCGATTTCAGCGTCGGCAATCGTGGTGCTACAGTCGACACAGTAGTTGTTGGGCCTGTTCGCGAGGTACACCAGCCCCTTCTTCCAGAGTTCGATGAATGACCACTGCGTCAGCTTCCTGTAATCTTCAGAGTCTGTCCTGTACTTGTTATAGAAATCCCCCGAAATCCCCAAGGTCTTCAGGAGACCCACCATGTACGCCTCGAGGTCATCCAATGCGTGCTTGCAGAGGTTGATGAACTCCTCCCGGGGAGTCTTTCTCATCTGGACCCTGTACTTCCGCTCCGCAAAGATCTCCACCGGGAGGCCGTTCCTGTCTATCCCCACCGGGTAGAGGACGTTCAGCCCTCTCATCCTGGCAGACCTGGCCACCATGTCGATCTGGGTATACTGTGTGAGAGCTCCGGGGTGCCAAGGCTTACCGGAGGGGTAGGGTGGAGGCGTGTCCATCACGAAGTTGCGATTCTTGGTGTTTGATGGCTTGAATTCGAATATTCTTTCGTAATCCCATGTCTGTCTCATCTCAGCCTCGAGCCTGGGGTCCCATGAAGTGGCCTCAAGCTTCGCTGAGAACTGTGGCTGCAAACGAATGCAAGCTTGCGCGCTGAGGCCTATATGAAGTTGCGACAGGTTTTCGATGATTTTCGGTGCTTCTGCACCCTCTCATTCGGCGTAGACCGAGGGGTCCTTCACCCCGGCGTCTCTGAAAGCAAGCTTTCGTCTCTTACAATTGGAACAACGCGAGCAGTGAACCGGGAGCCTCATCCCCTTGACTTTCTTGAAACCATATCCAGAATAGCAGCTGTAGGTGTACTCCCAAGGGACCCCGAGTTTCTCGCCCAGCTCGACCACCTTGTCCTTGTCGTAGGTTATGAGAGGTGCAAGGAGCCTGTACCCGCCGTGGTGGGTCGCCTGCTCGGAAAGTCTGTTCATCTCCTCGAGGAACTCGGGAGTATTATCTTTCATTGCTACGGGCGTCTCCCTTCTGATACCGATGTAGACATCATAGCGCTCCCCCTTAGAGATGTAAAACGACTCTGCATGAGAGAGGCCCACAAGAAGTAGGACGGCGTTGCGGCATGGGTCCCACCACTTGAGAATCCTCTGTCTCGCCTTCTCTGGGTTCCACAGGTCTGCCTCCTTTGTCTCTGCGATTTCCTTCTCAGGGTGGGTAAGGACGGACGTGCTTATTTCACCCAGCCACTTCAGGTCGATGATCTTCAGAGGAAGGCCGAGCTCCTCCGAGATCCTCTTTATGCAGAATTCCTCGTAGTCGTAGGTCCGCTGCTTGTAGTTGCAGAATATCAGCAGTTGATTCTTAGGCTTCAGTTCTTTGTTGACGTAGTAGGCTGTGGTGACCGAGTCGACCCCGCCTGAAATCATATTGATCGCACTCCTTGACTGACTCATTCTAGGTGCCGAACCTCCGCTGCAGAATTCCCGACCTGTACACCGCCTTGTACAGGAGATAGCCGAGAACGGCGGTGGCAATGAAGATACCCGCGGTCACCTGCGGGATTTCGACGACAAGTGGAAGGTTGAATGCGTAATTCAACGCATAACTCACCGAAATCCCCAGAGCGACTGAATACAACGTCAGTCCCAGAAACACGCTCTTGTTTCTGAGTTTCCAGAGGACCCACGAGAATACGAAGGAAGGGATGACGTTGATCAGGTCGATGGGCCCTAACGTGTCGCCGAGAGCCGACTGGTTGGCTATGAACACCCCCAGTGCTTGTCCCAATATGGCGGGCCACCCTATTAACGGAATGAGCCCTATGAGTATGTTTGCGACCCTCAGGTTGATGACACCGTAGCTGATTGGGCTGAACGCGAGAACTAACACGACGTACATCGCTGCGTAAACGGCCGCAGTCGCCACCACTTGGGTCCTGTTCACTAGTTTCTCCTCCGACTCCGTGATTTGTATGGCGGATCGGGTGGAGGTCACTCACCCGCCTATGTGGCCGCCCACTTCAAAGATTCATTTAAGCGATTATCGAAACTTCTGGCCCAACTCGTCCCTTCCTTGTTCGGTGAGTTCCCAATCGCTGGCCCCGGCGTTCTCCTTTACGTGATCTGACTTCGACGCCCTCGGAATCGGAAATACATTGGCTTTCCCTGCCAGCCACTGCAGAGCGACCTGGGCCCTGGTCCTTCCATGCTTCGCGCTCAGCTCATCCAGCCTCGGATCGGACGGGAGCTTGCCGTGGCCCAGGGGATAGTACGCGAGAAGGGCGATTTTCTCCCTGTCGCAGTAGGGAAGTATGTCCTGTTCGACGTTCCTGTGAATCAGACTGTAGTCCAGCTGGACAGAGCTCAGCTCAGACCTGCGGAGGGCCGAGTGGGCTTCCTGAAGTTGATTGAGGTTGAAGTTGCTCACCCCCACATGCATCAGCTTCCCTTCGCCGATGAGCTCTTCCATGGCTGACATCGTCTCCTGAATCGGGACGCCGGGGTTGGGCCAATGCACCTGGTAGAGGTCGGCGTAGGTGGTTCCAAGGCGTCTTAGACTCTTTTTGAACGATCTGACGAGAACGTCTCTGTGGAGGTGGTTCGGCCACACCTTGGTCGCGAGGAAGACCTCGTCCCTCTTCCTGCCTCTGATTGCTTGAGCCACCAAAGGTTCAGAGCGGTAGATCTCCGCGGTGTCGATGAGGGTCATGCCAGAGTCCAGACCCGCCTCGATGGCCAGGACCTTGGCTGCCGCGCCTCTCCTCCATCCCACGAACGCAGCTGCTATCCATAGAGGGTCGTAGTACGTGCCCATCCCAATCTCGGAGACCTTTCGCCCGGTCTTCGCGAATTCCTTCAGCCGCATTTGCGAAGGGCCCTGGGTTCCTCGTATCTAACAGTTAGAGAAAAACAGGCTTGGACATTTTTCTCGTACTACGGCGTCCCTTTTGTCCTTGGTGCCGACTCGGCAGCTAGAACCTCCTTGGGGAGGAGCCAGTAGATGTCAGGATGTTCCGTCTTTAGTGTGGAGAACCTCGGCGGGAGCAACCCATTCCTGCGAGCCCTCCGCACGTTGTACTCCACGAAGCGCCGCAACTCGCTGCTTTCCCCCGCGACGGCGACGAACGCCCTGATCTTCTCAATCGCCTGTTCGTCGTCCAATTTCTTCACGTTGACGAGGTATGGGGCGAGTACTAGCCAAACAAGCCGGTGCCTCCCATCAGTTACTGGGTGTTGAAGGAGGTCCTCCACATAGAGGTAACCTTTGTTGGTCTTCGGCCTTGACGCAGGCACGTACTGCACTACTCTCGCTTTCAGTTCCAGCAGCTGCTTGGGGAACGGAGCCCTGCGCAGGTTCCTCACCCCTTCAGCCACAGCGACCAGGGCGCAGTCCCCGAAGAGATCGTTGAGCATGTTGTCCGTCATCCGAATTATCCCTGCACCGAGGTCCTGCCTTACGAGCTTCCATTTCGGGTTCTTCCCTAGCTCATGCTTCGAGACCAACGAAAGGTAGCCCTCGAACGGCAGGGAGTAGCCGGCCCGCCCGCCATCGACCTCTGTTTGTTGGAATGTCACGCCGAAGCACTCGGCTATGTTCGTGACCTTCGCCCCAGGCGTCTCCCTGACGAAAAACTCCTTCGCCCTCTCCGCTTCCTTCTTGGAGTACCTCGACGCGAGGACCGTGTCCTGGCTCGCCACTAGGGCCCCAGCAAAGAAGCTCGAGAACTCGACGAGCTCGGACATGTGAGGCTCGTACCTACCTCTCCCGAGAGCGCTGAGGAGCCTGCTCTCCGTCTGCCCGATGACCTCCCTGCTCGCAAGCCCATCCTCCACGGGGACCGATTCGAAGAACTTCCTCGACCTCGGGGCGAATGGATACCTCAGCTCAAGGTCAGACAGCAATGGCCCGCCGTACCGCATCTTTCTCCACCGACCACCAGGGCCCTATTCGGCTCCTCTCAGTTTTCCTTGGCCGTCGACACGATCGACATCACGTCTCGGTCTCTAAGTACGTAGTTCGTCGGCAGATGCAGGCCGGTCCTGACATCAATGGCGTAGAGGAGGCCTTTCACTAAGTCCGTGTGTATGTCTCTGGCGAGGTCTTCGACTGTCGAACCGGTCGGTAGGAGGTGGACGTCGGGAAGTATCCTCCCGTTCTTGTCGGAGAGCTTCTGAGGGTCATGCACCGGGTACACGGCGTTCTCTCGCAGAAGTTTGAAGACCGCCGAATTGAGGGCGAATTGCACCCCCGTCCTCAGGTACTCTCCGAATACCTTCCGCCTGATGTAGGCCAGAGCGCTCTTCTGCGCTTCGTTCAGCTCCTGAGGTTTGAGAATCTCGAACCTCTCCTCCCCCGGAACGTACCTGATGAGCTTCTTTGATTCTGCCCTCCGCAGGGTTAGCTCAGCCTCTCCGCTGGTGGGCACGACGATCAGACCCTTGTATTTCTCCCGAAGCTTTCGGAAGTTCTCGGCGGCGAAGGGGAGGTCCATCTTGTTGGCAATCAATAGAGTAGGTTTGGAGTATTCGCGAAGCGACCAACAGAAGGCCTGGATGTCCTTCTCGTTCCAGGAATCGAAGGCCTTGTTATCCAGCCCTGCGTCCTTCATCGCCGTTATCACGTGCTCCTTCCTGACCCCGATTCCGCGCATCACTTCTTCGACTGCGGGCGGGACGCCGTAGCCTGGGGTCTTCGAGAGCTTCGATATCTTCGGGAGGTTCTGGGTGAATAGCTTGGTATACCAAAGGACGAGTTCGAGTTCCACGTCGGCGAAATCTGCCGATGGGTCGCCGGTCCCCGGCTCTGAAATCTTCCCATCTTTGTCGACGCTCCCCGACGCGTCGACCACGTGCAGCAACGCGTCCGACTGTGCGGCTACACTCAGGAACTGGTTCCCAAGTCCCTTCCCCATCCACGCCCCCTTGATCAGGCCCGGGAGGTCCGTGACCTCGACCGGGATGAACCTCCAGCCATCCTCGCACTTGGAGTTCATCGGATTGTCCTTGACCCCGAATTCCTTGTGCACGCACGGAGTGTCCACACTGGCCACTCCCGTCTCCGACGACTTCGTGGTGAATGGATAGTTGGAGACCTCTCCAGCAAGGAGTGTCATTGAATTGAACAGCGTGGTCTTTCCCGCGTTGGTCTTTCCTATCAGCCCAATTCTAATCACTGCAAAACACCGTCATGTCACAGAAGGTCAGCGCATAAAAACAGTTGCGCTGGCGAAGGGAATCAGGGCGAAGGAGCAGAACGCCAGGCCCTCGCCGCCTCGTACCAGAAGACCAGCGCAGCGGCCGCCAGGGCAAAGGAGAGCCACTCCAAGACAGGCACGAGGCTGAAGTACTGATACCCCACGAAGGTCAGGTACACCGCGAATACAGTGAATACGACGGCGTAGAATACGAACCTGGGGACAATCAGCGTCCCCAGCCTTAGAAAATCTCTCATAACGTCAACCTTGACTTCGCCAATCACTTCATACTCGCCGTTGCTCTCGGAAACCAGACCAAGCTCCCTGAGCTTGTTGAGGTGGTACTGTGCCAGGGAGGGGTTCGACATCAGAAGTGCCCTTTGGACTTCTCGCACGCCCACCTTCCTCTTCTTCAGAGTATAGATGTAGACGCGGAGGGTGTTCCCCTTGAGCTGGGCGTCCACCATCCCAGGAGTCCTCTTTTCGGCCGACTCAGATTTCGTCGGCTCCTGTTTACTTGATTCGCTCATGAATGCCCCAATCGGTCATCACGTTCAGCCCCACGTTCAAAAACGTTAGTTGATAATGCGATACCTCGGTGCTTCATCGATAAACAGAATGGCGACCCGCGTTTGAAGCTCGCGACAAAGGTTGCTGCGTATGGCATGGCCGGCCTGGTTCTGGCAGGTGTGATCATCTTCTCAGGGTCGTCGCTGGGCCTCCTCAACTTCGGCTCGTCGGGGGTCCTTTCCGTGTTGCTCACCGACCCCCCGTCTGTTCCGGAAGGAGTCTCCGCGGTCTACATCACCTACTCCAATCTCGCGGTCCACGCAGACAGCTCAGGCGATTCTGGGTGGGTCACCATCGCAGGAGCTGGGACGATTGATACGTTGAAGCTTGTGAACCTGAGCCAGACGATTTCCAGTGCGACAATCCCCAGCCTAACCTACAACCTTGTAGCATTTGATATCTCCAGCGTCAAGGTAGATTTCATGGGGAAGAACTACAGCGCCACCGTCAACTCCGGGAGGCTCGTCGTCCCTATTGTAGGCGGTGTCAAAGTCAACTCGGCTCACGTGGCCGCGGCCTTGGTCGACATACAGCCGACCGTCCTGAACCTTGGCGATCAGTCTAACCCCAGGTTCGCCGTCTCCACTGGTGCGAAGGCCCTCCAAGTGCCCGAGAGCGAAGAAACTCCTTCGATGAAGGAAGTTGGTAACAGGTCCTCGCTAGAAGGCCGCAGCTGGCTGCAAACTTTCAGGGCGAGCCACTCGGACACCCTGACAAACTCTGGGCTGAGCCTGGCACCCAGGTCATTCTCGTTTTCAGTTACAAACCCCGGGTCTGATTCGCTCATGATAAGGTTGGTTGTGGTGACCCCAGCTTCAGCGGGTGAAAGAGTGAGTGCCGCTCTGGGTTCCTTATCCAACTCCTTCGTCTTCGCAGTCGGGTCAGACGGTTCCTTGAGGCTCCAGGCCGGGGCTTCAGGCCAGGTCGAATCGGTCCTCGAGGCTAATGGTTACTCGCTGGCAGCAGGCGCGACTCATCAGTTCACCTATTCGGGAGCGATTACAAACCTCCTCGGAGGCCATGGAATCTCCAGCGGAACCAGCTACAACGTGATCATTTTCGGCCCCGAGACCCTCAGCGTCCAGACGGTTGTGGCCTCTTAGCTTCTGTATCTCAGAATTGCGCCAACCCCGCCGAAGGACTTGAACATGCTCCCTTCTTCCGTCCCCGTGGAGATCACCTCGACCTTCGAACCCACCTGGAAGGCCATCTCCTCAAGGACGTCCACAATGTCCTTCTCGGTCACCTCGAAGTCTGTCGCCCCGCACTTTGTGCAGGGGACCGAAGCCATCTCCTGACGTTGGTGGATCCTCTTCGACGCCTGCACAGTCTCAGACTTCACCGTCCCGCATTTTTTGCACCTTGCCTCAAGCTTCACCATGTCAAGGTCGTCGGAGACGAGCACCACCTCGGTGCTGGCCTTCTGCAGAGCCTCGATGACCCTAGGGAGACCATAGACTGCGAGCCCCCCTTGCTTGTTTACTTCGAACAAGAACTTCTGTACCAGTTTCTTCTCTTCCACCAACCTGACGTCCTTCAGTATGTCCCCAGCCTTCTCCACGAGCTCCCTGACCCCCTCCCTCCCTGAGTAGCCGAGGTCGAGCACGGCCACGACCTTATTCTGAAGCTCGTAGTGGAGGAAGCCGCCCTTCAGGAATTCATCCTTGGTCGGCCCCGGCCCGCCGACGATCATTCCGGTTACCTTGTTGCTGTCGATGAAGACCCTGGTGGCGTGCTCTGCTACCCTGTGGTAGTAGTAGGTCAACTCCATCTCCCTCCCCCGCTCGTACCTTCTCGCCGACTGCCCTCCCTTCCTCGTCTTCCCCGAAATACCCGAAGTCAGGACGTCGGCGACCTCCAAACTGTCTCCGCTCAGTATCCCCAGTCCGGCGTCGCTCGCATCGATCGAGAGAAGCCCGAAGACCTTGTCCTCCTTGAGCATGTCCTTCAGCCACTCTACGTGGAAGTGGTCGTCGCACTGGTACAGATACTGGGCGACGGGCTTCGGCGGGATGATTTCGTATACGTTGACGACTTCGCTCCCGGGCCCGTTCGTGGGGAGTGCTCCGGCGAAGATCACGAGACCCGTGTCGGGTGCAGTTCTGTACAGCTTGAGCCGCTGCATCGTCTTGGTGAGGGCGTCCTGCACGTGGTTCCTGGTGGTGTCCGACTTGATGTTGCCTGCAGTCCCCCATTCCTCACGAAGGTTCGCAATGGCTTCGTGTACGGGCTTCTTCGGCGGTATGTACAGGGAGACGAGCTCCGTCCCCCTTCCTTCCTTGTTGCTGAGCTCGGAGATGAGCTTCCTTACCTTGTATAGTCTAACGGAATCTGCCTTTGTCGACATTGCAGAGCTACCTCTACGTCAGGCCGAAGAAACCGAGCGAGAGCCGTAGGCAGCTGGCATTAGAATACTCGAAATCTTCCTTACTCATTTATAAAACCTATCACACGTAGAAGCAGGTTAGGGAGGAATTACAAAATTGAAGGCCGTGCTCAGGATAGGGGGTTCAGTACTCGGCTCCCCCCCGTCGGCCAAGGTCGTGAACGCCTACGCTGACGTGATTTCAGACCTCAATTACGAGGGGCATTCCGTTGCCGTGGTCGTCGGGGGCGGACCGATTTCAAGAGAGTACATCAAGTCCGCAGCCCAGATGGGCCTCTCTTCGTATCAGCAGGACACGGTTGCGATTCATGCGTCGAGACTCAACGCCCGTCTCGTAGCAATGAAACTCGGCGGCGTGAGCAGTGTCCCCACCTCCATCGACGGGATGCTGCAACGGCTCGCGAGGAACAGGGTCGCGGTCATGGGAGGCCTCAGGCCGGGAATAACAACGGACACCGTTGCCGCCATAGTCGCACAAAGGTGGAGGGCGGACCTCCTTGTGAAAGCCTCGGACCAGAACGGGATCTACACCGACGACCCTAGGACCAACAAGAAGGCGAAGAAGCTGGACAAGATCACCTACGAGAGGATGAAGCAGATTCTCGGGGGGACCCACCGTCCAGGCATCCACAGCATCGTGGACCCGGTGGCCGTCGATCAGCTGGCCGAGTCGAAGGTCAGGCTTGTAGTGTTGAACGGAGCAGACGCCAAGGGGGTTTTGAAGGCCATCCACGGCGAGAGGATAGGAACAGTCGTAACCTGAAGGTGGAAGGGGAGAGTATCGCCCGGAAATGGTCTCCGACATAGTACTCATCTCCCTAGTGGGTTCCACCTTCGTGGCTTTCTGGTCGTCGCTCGTCGAAGCCACCTACCTGACACTCCGCCCGTTCTCGCTGGGGCCCTCGATTGCAAGCGGGTCTTCCCGTGCCGTCGAAGCCCACGAGATAGTCAGCGAAAAGACGAGGCTCGTCGCCGTCACGACCCTCATCGACACGATATCCAACGTAATCTTGGCGACATCGATTGGCCTCATTCTGTCGGACATCTTTGGCCCCATAGGCTGGGTGTACAGCGCTCTTGGCGGCTCGTTCGTGATAATGACATTTCTCTACCTGCTGCCGAAGGCCATCGGAATCGAAAACGCCCTCAGGATGTCTCTCATTCTAGCCCCATCAACGAAGGTTATCACGGAAGTCCTCGCGCCCGTCGCCATCCCCATGACCAACTTCGCCCGGAGGCTCTCGGAGAGGATGGTGGGCAAGCCAGGCTACAAGGAGGTGGACCTCGCCGCCGAGTTCGAGGACGTAGTCACAATGCTCGAGAAGGCGGGGCACATCGAGCCAGACGCGGGTAGGCTCCTCAGGACAGCGCTCTCCTCATCCAAGAGCAGCGCCGCCGACGCCATTACACCGGCTGAAGAGATCGTGTCTATCCCCAGCGACGCGACGGTTTTCGACGCGCTCAAAGCAATGGGGCAGACGAACCATCCTCGAATGCCAGTTTATGACGCCAAGAGAAAGATGTACGTCGGCGCCGTGACTTTCAGGTCAATCACCAAAGCAATTTCGAGGGATCTACTGGACTCAGGCATCCACGACTACATGATACAACCGGCGCGCGTCTCGACGGAGGAAGCCCTGGCGACCGTGATTGAGAAGATGCAGGATGCCGGCACCACCATCGCCTTCGTCTTCGAAGGGGAGGAGATGGTCGGGGTGATCACCCTCTCTGACATAATTGAAAGGATTCTTGGAGTGAAGGTGTAGGGAGCTTTGTTAGAAAGTTCTAAACTATTAAATAATCTGCGAGGTTCCTTGGAACACATGACCGAGAAACTCGGTGTCGAATGCCCCTGCGGTTTCACCATGTCCACTCCTCATGGCATGGACGACGCGGTGGCTGTCGTGCAATTGCATCTCTCGAGGGTCCATCCGGACATGGACAGCTCACGCGAGAATGCGATGAAGAACATCAAGAAGATGTAGGGCCGAGAGGCCCTCTGTTTTAGTGAAGCCTTCACAGTGGAGACGTTGTCTTCTTGGGGACTGCAAGTGCGTTGAGCTCGTCGAACGTTATCGCGCCATCGATGAGGGTCGCGTAGGTCCCTTTCGTCAGAACTTCCTCTGACGCTCGCTTCATCAGACCCATGGCCGCATAGGAGGCACTGGGTCCGAAGCTTACCCTGGCGACACCCAGTCTACCAAGTTCGGGCACGGAAGGGAGTCCTTTCCTAACCATGACGTTCATCGGAAAATCCACTGCCTTGACGAACTTGGAAATCGACGCCGCATCGGTCAAACCCATCGGGTAGACGCAGTCTGCACCAACGTCCTTGTACGCAATCCCTCTACGAATGGCCTCGTCGAGCTTGGCACTCTCGTCGCCGGGGCCGAACCTGAAAGCATCAGTCCTTGCGTTGATAACGAAAGGAACGTCAATCGATTTCTGAAGCCGCACTAGCGCCCGAAGTCTTTCTAGTTGCTTATCGACGGGAAGCAGCTCCTTCGTGCTGTGAACAAAATCCTCGATGTTTATCCCCACAGCGCCTGCGTCGACTACACTCTTCACTGTCTGCGCAACGTCCTCGGGCCCGTGTCCGAACCCTCCCACGACGTCCACTGTCAACGGGACCGATAGTACCCTCGCGATCCTCCTGATAGCTAAGATGAACTCCTCTGTTGGAATCTCTTCGCCGTCGGGGTATCCCAATGACACCATCATCCCCGCGCTCGAAGTGGCTACAGCGGGGAAGCCAGCATTTTCGAAGATCCTCGCGCTCGGGACGTCCCAGGCGTTGGGGAGAATCAACACCTTCTTCCTGTCATGTAATCCCCGAAACCTCTCTGCTTTCTCAGCTTGCGAACTCAAAGCATCGACAACGGCCGCTCCTGCACTGATAAGCCTTCAGTGTGTTGATTCAGTCACTAACTGGAATAGCTTCGGATGACCTGCCGTAGAACCTGGAGAGGAACCGCCCCGTTGTCCAGCAAGGCATCGTGGAATGTGCGCACGTCGAACTTGGAGCCGAGGCGCGATTCGGCACCCTTTCGCAGCCCAATGATCTCGAGCTGCCCCGTCTTGTAAGCAAGGGCTTGGCCGGGCCAGGTGATGTACCTGTCCACTTCATTGACGATGTTGTTCTTGGCGAGCGCCGTGTTCTCCAGCATGAAATCGATGGCATGCTCCCTCGTCCATCCCATTGCGTGCATCCCCGTATCTACCACCAGCCGACAGGCCCTCCAGGCGTCGAAGGAAAGAATCCCAATCCTGTCCATGTCCGACGAGTAGAGGCCCATCTCATCTGCTAGGCGCTCCGAGTACAACCCCCACCCTTCTATGAAGGCGGTCACTCCGCTGTTCTTCCTGAACTCCGGAATTCCCTCCAACTCCTGCGCGATCGCGATTTGAAGATGGTGGCCAGGCACAGCCTCGTGATACGCGAGGGCCTCGGCTTCGTACCTCGGCCTTGTTTCGGGGGCTGAGGTATTGATGTAATACCGACCAGGCCTCGACCCGTCTGCAGGAGGTGGCCGGTAGTAGGCTATGGTAGAGTGCTTTTCTTCGTGCTCCTGCATTCGCACCACCTCACAGGGCGTCTTGGGAAGCCGTCCGAACCACTTCGCGATCGCCACGTTGGCCCGGGCCAAAGCCTTCTCCGCCTTGGCGGCGACTTCGTCCCTGCTTGAGAAATAAAGCGAAGAATCGCTTCTGAGGCGACGAAGTATCTCCTCCCTGTCCCTTGTGCCGAAGACTTTCTCGCCTAGCTCCTCTGTCTCTTTGTTTATTCTGTCGACTTCTCCAAGTCCTGTCCTGTGAATGTCCTCGGGGGTTAGGTCCAGCGAAGTGTGTACGCGGATGAGTTTTGCATAGGCCTCCCTTCCTCCGGGAACGTGCATTATCCCCGGTCTGTCTGGCGATCGAGCCTTCGGCAGTATCTCGGACTTCAGGAACTCGAAGTATCGGACGAACCCAGGCCGGGCGGACTCCTTGAGAGAACCTATCAGACCTTCTCTGAATTCGCGCCGTTCTTCATCTGTCCAGTCTTGGTGCTCTCCTCTCAACGGCCTAAGGAGGGCCCATTCAGCGTCGGGCTTCGCCAGCAGGTCGTCAAGCTCGTCAATCACCTTCTCCACCCCTGCCCGCACGGCGACTTTCTGTCCTTGTGCTCCGTTCCGGAGGTTCGCGATGTGGTGGTCGATGAACGGTCCAATACTCCGCCATCGGGCCACCATGGCACGTCCTTCCGAAACAGTTCGCACTGGCTGGTATGATTCGACGTTCATCAGCTCGACCTGGAGGCCCTGCAGGGGGTCCACCGTCCAGTCCTCAAGGTCACAGGAATAGTAGTCTAGCAAAGAGCCCGCGTCCACTAGGAGCGCTGTCCGTGTCAATCTGTCGGCATCGGACAGAGTGTTTTCGGGGATTTCTTTGCAGCGCGAGACGACCGATTCGTACTGCTTCTTCACCCTCGCCCGGCCAGCGGGGGAGATGTCCGGAAGTCTGTCGTCGAACCTACGGTCGCCGAGCGCGGTAGCGAAGAGCGGTTCATTCGCCATCCGCTCTTCCCAATACTCCCGGGCCAGCTGTGACAGTGACTCCCCGGGCTTGATTGATGCTATCATGACGGCAATGATGCACCAGCCAGAGTCCTAAACTCTTACTCCGCTGGGCTTCATCCACCGCAGTGCCTGGCCGTCCACTTAGGGGTCCACAGGCCAAGGGTTTCCTTCAGGGACCTGACACCCGTTGACAGTCAAGTAAGCAAATGTGGGAATCCGAGAACTTGGGAGTGTTTAATATCCAATCAGCGAAGCCATCACCATGGGCAAATTTGCAGAAGAATTGGGCCACCTCAAGTCGCACGTGACGTATCCGGCATCTCGAGCGCAGGTCGTGGAAGCGTGCAACAACAATATGCACGCTGACAAGGACGACGCTGAATGGATGGCAAAGGCATTGCCGGAAGGAACGTACCGAGGCCCCAATGAAGTGCTCACGGCACTCCTGAACAAGGTCTAGGCCTCCTCTCAAACGAGCGAGAGGCCTTCTCTCCTTTTGTCTTAGAGTAAGCAGCAGGCTACTCTTCATACGGGGAGGTAGTACGATTTTTTGTGCTGAAAGGCTTCGGGAACAAAGAATAGATTATAGACTCCCTGGCATCGCCTAGAAATAGTGAAAGCCGAAGCTCTGACATGGCTTCTTGAAGAGTCCAATCCGGCCGTAAGGATGTTTACCCTGACAGACATCATGGGCAAGCCCCTTGACAACAAAGAAGTGATGAGCACCCGTAACAACATTCTCTCCTACAGACCAGTTACTGCTTTGAAGAAGGCCCAGGGCAAGAGGGGATACTGGCCGCCCGACGACAGTTGCTACAATCCCAAGTTCACATCAACCGTTTGGCCGCTGATGCTCTTGGGAGAGATGGGGGTCCCACGTACGCCGTGGATTGAGAGCGCAGTAGAACGGTTCATGACCCAGCACCAGATGAATAACGGGGCATTCTGTTGCGGCACCATGGGCGGAAAAGACGGGATTGAGGAAGAGCCATGCCTGACTGGGAATATGCTCAGAACTTTCTTGGTATTTGGTTACGACGACGATAGGCGAGTGAAGAAGGCGCTGAACTGGCTCCCAGAGCTTCAGTTTGAAGACGGAGGTTGGAACTGTGACTATCCGAGAGTCAATACGACGCACAGTTCGTTCATGTCGACCATCGAGCCGCTCTGGGCATACGCCGAGATCCCGAGGCAGAAGTGGACCCGGAAGCTAAAGGCATCAATGGAGCGAGCCGCTGAATTCCTACTGGCACATCGGCTATACAAATCGCACCGCGACTGGCGGCCTGTGGAACTGCGCGACATGAGCAAATTCTACGAGGGGAACGTCGTCACAATGTTCCACTTCCCCATGTACTACTACTACGACGCTTTACACGCGCTACGCGTCCTGACGAAGCTAGGATACCAGGACGACGAGAGGATGAGTGACGCGGTGCATCTGATGCTTTCTAAGAAGACTCAGGATGGCAAGTGGCTCTTGGAGGGCGACTGGGCAAGAGAACGAAAAGACAAGACCAGAAAGGCGTTGGTGCCGATGGAGCAACTCATGGAGCCGAGCAAGTGGATTACGCTCAATTGCTACAGGGTCCTCGCAAAAACAGGCGATCTGGAACTTCCCAGTTGAACGATATCACACTGCAAGCCACCGTGGTTTTAGGCCTCGACCTCGCAACAGTCCAGCTCCTCCCGCTGGCAGTCGAATTCGTGCTGCTCCACCAAGAGCTACCATGACTACCTCAAAGAACTGGTATCACAGGCGATGGGTTCCAATCCCAGCCTGTCCCTTGATTTGATCGCTGCAAATTTGGGAGTAGAGAAGGAGGATGTGACTGCAGCACTTGGTCGAACGATGGCAGCATCGCCCCGTTGAGGAGTTCGACTTGGATGCGACAAGTGACTCTACTCCGGGAGAGGCCGTTAAGCCATCGACAGAGAATCCAACGTTAGAGGGGAAGGCCCTCACCGACCTTCGACGATTCGGGTTTGTGATTCTCATAGGTGTGCTGGTCGAAATCGTCGGCGGCGGTTTGCTCAACCTATTCGCATCACCAATTTCATTCCTCGGGTTGCTCGCGATTGGTGAGTTGTCGTCCACGGTGGCAATTTTCTTCGCCGTGCGAGCGTTCAGAATGATGCACAGCCTTCGAATCGCAAATTTGGACGAAGATTTCAGTTTGGCATTTACCCTATCCGCTATCGCCTTGATTGGGTCTGCGATGCTTTTCATTGGATTTTCTTACCTGGCTCTCACTCCTCCCAGCGGTGTCGATCAAGGGTCCTATGCGTCAGAAATTGCGTTGCTGTCCCTGGGCTCCGGAGCACTAATGGCCCTTTTTGGGAACTACGGCGTACTCTACGGAGTTACCACACTCGGGGACAGATTCAATTCGAAGGCTCCAGAGGGCTGGAATAGCCCTGGTCTTGTCCCCGTTCATTGCGGCATTTGTCGGCTTGCTCGGCCTGGTCGCGATTCTCTTTGGAATTTACGAGTTGAATTCCGGAGTTACGGTAGCTAGGTCGCACATTCGGAGGGAAACGAACACATAGTGCGGGGGGTGGGATTCGAACCCACGAACCCCTAAGGGACGGGATGCCCCATCCGAAGCAAGGCCGGATCTTGAATCGGGGAACTTCTGTCCCGCACGGTTGACCAGGCTTCGTTACCCCCGCGCCATCGACGCTCCCCCGGGTTCCGATAAAGAGTCTTGGACGTGCGGTGGACAGACCCATCCGAACGTCATGCACTAAAGCCAAATTAATGGGGTGGGGTCCGCTGTTTGCATGGCTTTTGTTCGGCAGGTCAACGTGAAATCTCTGACCGAGGGTGAACGGGGCCTCCCCAAGAAACCAGTCGACTCTGCCTTCATTTCATTTGCAGGCGTTCAAGGGGATTTCAATGTCTACAGGCACGAGAAACGCAGGGACGACCCAGATTCGGCCCTCCTGATAATGCCAATCGAAAAGATCTGGGAGTTGAATTCGGAGGACTGGCCGATCAAGCCCGGAGACCTAGGAGAGAATCTTACCACCAGCGGAATACCTTACGACTCGTTCGAAATCGGAAAGATCTTCACGGCAGGCGAGGCGACCTTCCAGATTTCGAGGGCCTGCGACCCCTGTGACAATCTGTTCCTCCTTCCATACGTAGGGCGGTCGAAAGGACCGGAGTTCCTCAAGACCATGCTAGGTAGGCGAGGATGGTATGCGAGGGTCCTCAAAGAGGGCCGCGTAAAGGCTCAGGACCAGATCAGTTATACTGGGGCCTGATTACAACCCCTACCATCAGTAGAATCTATCACTAGTTGACTGTCGCGACTCTGCTGGTCTTCCTAAGAAGGCGGTGCGACGCGATTTCGATGATGATGTTGCAGTACCTTGCCAACTGCCCAAAGTACGAAACAAGAACCCTGGCGTACCCGAACTCCCCAGACTCAAGCATTTCATGAGTCACCTCTCTCTCCAGCTGCAGCGTCTCCTCCACGAGTGCGAGGGACCTCCCGATGAGTTTGATGTCCGGCGTTAGCAGGCTTTCGATCGTTGTCCTGAATGCTTCCCCCGCCTTCGCCGCCAATCCCCTGACGCTCGCCTCCACTTTCGGGTCCATCTTCGTCCCCAGCCCTCTGAGCCTCACGAGTTCCTCGGCGACGTCCTGTATGATGCTCCCGATCTCGTCAAGGGTCTTGGCCGACACCCTGTCCCCTGACGCGTGCAATGGCGACTCGATCCCGATCTCCGATGCCAGCTCCCTTCTGTTGAGAGCCACCAGTAGCTGCCTGAGTATCAGCCAGTACAGTTCATCTATCTCCTCTTGGACTCGGGCCACCTCGTTCAGGCTCCCTGTCTGCTTGAGGTCCAGAGAGTCCGTCACATACTCCAGGCTTTTCGAAACCAAGATCTGAAGACGCTTGATCAAAGAGTCCACAGGGAACTTTGTCGGGTCGATGAAACTCTGGGCCACGATGCGCCTAACGTCCGACTCGACCACCTCCATCCCCCTGAGCCTCTTGACCGTGGCCACCACCCTGTCGACCGTCATCTGGTCGAGGGGTTCCTTCCCTACGACCTCGATGGTGTCGTAGCCGAGGGCGTACGCCCCCACGATCAGCCTAGTCAGCATCTCGTCGCTTCCCGCTTGGTCGGCTCTGATCGCCACTTTTGTCGCCTCCCTTGCCTTGGTCGCCGGTATCAGCCTCAGGGTCCCGTCCGCATCCTCCCTGAACAGGAGGCTGTCTTTGGCCGACAGGTTCATCCTTTTCGCATACTCCCTGGGTATGGAAACTGTCAGCGTGAACTTCCCCACCTTCTGCACCCTTCTGAGCTCATCCATTGAAACTCATTACTAGTCATTACCTTATATACTATACGCTTAAACATCATCTCACACCAATCGGTCTTAGGCAACGAGACAGATGAAGAGGGACGATTTTTCATGGATGATAGGCGGAGCCCAGGGGAGCGGAGTCGACAGTTCGGCCATCATTTTCGCAAAGGCTGCGGCGACCGGAGGCCTCTGCGTCTTCGGGAATAGAGAATATTATTCTAACATCAAGGGGGAGCACAGCTACTTCCGGGTCCGGGTGTCCAAGGACCTCATCAGGTCCCACGTCGACACTGTCGACATGCTGGCAACCTTCGAGGAGGAGACGATTTTCAGGCACGCCCTCGAAGTCAGGAGCGAAGGCGCGATAATCTACGACCCCGACCAGGACACCAAGCGGCTCGACCAGGTCCCAACCATCGAAGCCCAAGTCAGGGACGCTCTGAATGCCGAGTTCATCAAGAACGGACTCTCCCCCGACGTGAAAGGAATCCTGGAACTGGCTCGCAGGCGGGGCGTCCACATCTACCCTATCCCCTACGACGATCTGCTGAAGACCACCGGTTCCAAGTTCGGCGAGACCTCCCTCAGCGCCTTACAGAGGATGCTGAACGTCATGGCGGTCGCGGCGTCCTTCGCGCTTGTGTCCTACGACGAGGAGCTCGTGAAGGAGGCGGTGAAGAAGCAGTTCAGCAAAAAGCCCAAGGCGGCCGAGATGAACGCCGAGGCGGTCGGCCAGGCCTACAAGTTCATCGGCGAGAAATACGCTGGGAGCTTCGCCCACAAGCTCTCCCCGGTTAAGGCCGAAGGCGTCAGACTATTCGTCCGCGGCAACTCGATGGTGGCCATGGCCAAAGAGCTCGCAGGGTGCAGGTTCCAGACCTACTATCCGATCACGCCCGCCAGCGACGAAAGCGAGTACCTTGAGGCTCACGCCGAGATGGACATGGACGGTTCCCCGACGCAGGAGAACCCCCAGGTCGCAGAGGTCGCAGCCATGAAGACCAGGGGCAGCATAACGGTAGTCCAGTCTGAAGATGAGATAGCCGCGGTGACCATGGCCATTGGCGGTGGGCTCGCCGGGGTTCGTTCAGCCACTTCGACTTCCGGTCCCGGATTTTCCCTGATGGCCGAAGGCATGGGATACGCAGGCATGAACGAAGTCCCTGTGGTAGTTACACTGTACTCCCGTGGCGGCCCGAGCACAGGCCTCCCGACCCGCCATGAGCAGGGGGACCTGAGGTTCGCCCTTCACGCAGGCCACGGGGAGTTCCCAAGGCTCGTCCTCGCCAGCGGGGACCTCGAGGAGGCCTTCTACGACACTGTCAGGGCCTTCAACTACTCCGAGAAGTATCAGACCGTAGTAATCCACCTCGTCGACAAGGCCCTCGCCAACTCAGACGCCACCTTGCCGATGCTCGACGTCAACAAGGTCAAGATTGACAGAGGTCTGTTCGTCCGAGAAATCACCGATGCGGTCGACGGCCAGTTCGAGCGCTTCAAGCACACTCCGAACGGGATTTCTCCCAGGCCACCGGTCGGAACGAAGGGGGGAGTTTACTGGCACACCGGAGACGAGCACGACGAGCTCGGCCACATCAGCGAGGACCCGACCAATCGCGACTACATGATGGAGAAGAGGATGGGTAAGATCGACCTTGCCGACAAAGAGATCCCACTCGAGGACAGGGTCAACTTCTTCGGCCCGGAGAATGCCGACATAACAGTCGTAAGCTGGGGCTCGACCAAGGGGGCCATACTGGACGCCATGGACTGGCTCAAGAAGGACGGAATCAGCGTCAACTTCCTGCAAGTCAGGCTGGTCAATCCGTTCCCCACCGAATACGTAACCGAACTGCTCTCGAAGGCGAAGAAGATAGTTGGCGTGGAGATGAATTTCTCAGGTCAGCTCATAGGCATCGTCCGCGAACGGACATGCATTCCTGTCGAACAACTTGTGGTCAAGTACAACGGCAGACCGATGTCATCCGAGGAAATCTACGACGCTCTGAAAATGATTCATGAAGGAAAGGCTCCGAAGAAACTGGTGTTGAAACGTGGCGCTTAAGTTCTCAGACCTGAAGACGACGGCACACAACGACTGGTGCCCCGGCTGTGGGGATTTCGGGATCCTCAACGCCGCCCACATGGCCCTGGCAGAGATGAACGTCGACCCTTCCAACACCGTGGTGGTCTCGGGTGTCGGCTGTTCAGGGAAGGCGCCTCATTTCACCAAGACCTACGGCGTCCACACGCTCCACGGCAGGTCCCTCCCCTTCGCCACAGGAATCAAGCTGGCAAACCCGAACCTCGAGGTAGTAGTGGAGGGAGGGGACGGAGACGGAATGGGCATAGGCGCAGGCCACTTCGTGAACTCGGGGAGGCGGAACGTCGACATGCTCTACATCATACATGACAACGAGGTCTACGGCCTCACCAAGGGCCAGGCCGCACCCACCATGGGCCTCGGTATGAAGACAAAATCCCTCACGGCCCCCAACATCAACCAGGGCATCAACCCGATTATGCTCGCTATAGCCTCGGGCTACACATGGGTGGCAAGGGGTTACGCCTACGACGTCCGGCACCTGAAGGACCTCATAATCAAGGGGATTCGCCACAAGGGTTTCGCATTCCTCGACGTATTACAGCCCTGTCCCACGTACAACGACATCCAATCCAAGGAGTACTGGGCAGGCGAAGGCAATCTCGACGCGTCGGGGAAGCCTCAGCCTAGGACCTACAAGCTGGAGGATACAGGATACGACGGCGTGG
Source organism: Nitrososphaerota archaeon (assembly GCA_027886975.1). Taxonomy (GTDB): domain Archaea; phylum Thermoproteota; class Nitrososphaeria; order Nitrososphaerales; family Gagatemarchaeaceae; genus UBA183. The sequence goes on along the minus strand of JAPCJK010000005.1, from coordinate 7,416 downwards.
TTCACACCCAGGACGAAGCCGAGATGGAGAGCAAGGTGCAGAAGGCCGTCCTGAAATCATTCGAGTTCGGGGACCACACCCCCATCGGCGTCTTCTACCAGAACGAGTTCATCCCCACATACGAGGAGCGACTGGCTGGCCGAAGCCCCTCCTACAAGACGAACCCGCCGGCGGCACAGGAGATCGCACGTCCAGACGGGACCCCAACAACGAACATCAGCAAGCTCCTCGAAGAACTAAGAGTTTCCTAGCCGCCGAGAAACATAATACCGCTAATAGCTCGGCTCATCGTGTGATAGTTGCCGTAGGAACAAAGAACCCTGCGAAGCTCGAAGGGATCAGACAAGCTTTCTCGAAATACTTCCCAGATGTGGAAATCCATCCGGTCGACTCTACGAATGTAGCGAAGGCCCAGCCTCGGGGCCTCGAAGAAATGACGGCGGGGGCCACAGCCCGTGCGAAGTTCGCCCTCTCCAAGGCCGGAGGTGACTTCGGAGTCGGGGTCGAGGCGGGAATCTTTGCCATCGGAGAAGTCTTCTTCGACAATCAAATCGCAGCTATCGTCGACCCCTCGGGCAAGGTGTCCCTCGGCCACTCGGCCGGCTACTCGCTCCCGCGGGAAGCTATGGAGAAACTCTTCAGTGAAGGGAAGGAGCTGGAAAGATGGGCCGAGTCAGTCAGCGGGATCAGCGAGGTAGGGGACAAGGGAGGCCTCATCCACTACCTGACCATGGGAAGGATGACGAGGACGGATCTCACCGAGCAGTGCGTTGTAACTGCCCTGATTCCCTGGCTTCACCGCGACGTCTACGGATTTTGAGGCTTTCAGGTTCCTCTCAAAACTACAGTGCGTTTCATAGGAGCTCTGATTCCTCTCTCTTCTTCACGAAAGGCCTCGTGGCCGCAGCTATGATGAGACCAGCGACGAAACCTCCGATATGGGCCCCGTACGCCACCCCTGTGTTTACACCACCGAAAAAGAAGAAGAGTTGCAGCAGGAACCAGAGCCCGACGAACCAGAATGCACGGATGGGGATGATGAAGTAGCCCAGATAGGAGACAATCCTTGCACTGGGGAAGAATTCCAAGTACGCCGCCATGACGCCCGAGATGGCCCCCGACGCGCCAATGCTTGGGGCGTAAATGTCCAGCGGCCCAGCGGCCAGCGAAAGGTACGTCTGGGTGAGCCCGCCGGCGATTCCGGCTATGAGGTAGAATCCCAGATACTTGTTATGTCCGAGCGCGCCCTCTACATTCCCTCCAAAGACGAAGAGGAAGAGCATGTTCCCGGCCAGGTGAATGACCCCCGCATGGAGGAACATAGATGTGACAGGAGTCACGAGGGTGATGAGTCCCGCTCCGTTGAACGTATTGATGAGATAGTAAGGTACGAGTCCGAGCCATTCGAAGAGTACCCTCGTAGGCTGGGGGGCGAAGTTGTTTGTGTAAGCGACCTCGAAGACGAATATGATCGCATTGATGATTATCAGTCCGTAGTTGACGTAGGGCCTGTGGCTCGGACGTGTCAGGTCGTAAAGGGGAAGCAACTAGGCCGCGACAGGCTCGAGGAGAACACCTCTTTGAACTCGTGGGCCACCCCCCACGCTGACTGCGGGCAACCCTTTAATCGCCACGGACGACCGGCGAACTCAACGTGAAGTTCGGGCAGCTTTTCCCTGAGAAGCCCATCATCGGCATGATTCACCTACCCGCGCTCGTTGGGGCCCCGAACAACAAGCTGTCCATGAAGCAGCTGACTGACTTCGCGCTCTCCGAAGCTGACAAGCTTGAACGCGCCGGGCTCGACGCTTGTATAGTCGAGAATGTCGGTGATACCCCGCTCTTCAAGGAGAACCTCCCTCCCTACACGGTCGCGGCCATGGCCACCATCACCAAAGACGTAGTGAAACGCACTAGGATGAAGGTCGGGGTCAACATGCTCCGCAACGCCTGCGAGGAGGCCCTGTCTGTCGCCCATATCACCGGCGCCCACTTCATCAGGTGCAATGTGCTCATCGGCGCCTACGCCACCGACCAAGGGATCATCGAGGGCTGCGCAGCAAGGGTGGCGCGGCTGAAGAAGGAGCTCAACTCTAGCGTCCTCGTCTTCGGGGACGTACACGTCAAGCACGCCTACCCAATCTTCAACGTTGAGATAGAATATGCAGCTCAGGACCTCGCCGAGCGAGGCGGAGCAGACGCTGTGATTGTCTCAGGCCCACGCAGCCCGGTTCCTCCCTCGTTCGAAAGGGTGAAGAAAGTGAGGGACGCTATTGACAAGCCGGTCATGATCGGGAGCGGCATCGGCTTGGCCAATGTCAAACAGTTCTACCAGAAGTCCGACGGCGTGATCATCGGCGAGCCCGACTTCAAGGTCAACGGCGTGTGGGGAGGACCAAGCGACGAGAGAGCGTATGCCAAGGCCGTCAGAGCGTGCCGACCATGAGCAGCCTCATCAAATTCCCTGTCTGGTGGACGTTGACGGGAAGACTATCTTCCTACCTTCGGCAGATTGCCTCCGAACCAAGTGGTGCCTCAACTTCCAGCGTCCTCGACCCTTCTTTCAAGCGAATGATGGTCTATGTCTTCGTGGGGACCCGCGGTGGTCAAAACAGATCAAGGATTGTGGAACTCCTCCGTACGGAACCAATGAACCCCAACAAGATTTCCGAGAAACTGGGTCTGGATTACAAGACGGTCCAGCATCACATCAAGCTTCTAGAGGAGAACGGTGTGATAGTAGCTAGCTCCAAGGGCACCTATGGCGCGGTCTATTTCCTCACTCCTTATTTCGAAAAGTTCTTCGATTCAGTAAAATCGATGTGGGCAAGATTTGGGCAAAGTTAGATATAGCGAGAAGGGGCCTAAATTCTAGATGGCGTTCGATATATTCTGGATGAACGTGGCCGCCATATTCGCCTTTCTCAACGTGGCTTTCGTGATTCTCCTTGTAGCCTTCTACTTCCAGAGTTGGCGGAGAGTCCGCTCATCACTCAGTCTATCACTGATGAGCTTCGCTATCTTCTTCCTGATTCAGAACGGGGTAATCATAGTCTTCTGGTACGTCTTGTATGGCCTCGTCCCCTCTGCCCAAGCGATCGTCGTGGCTGCAGCGCCATATCTCGTCGCCATCAACGCGTTGGAGTCATTGGCCCTGGCCAACCTCGTCAGGGTAACCTGGCGCTGAGCAAACCGGGCCCGCGATTTGGGCCTGATTTGGGCAAATCGCTAATTAGGAATTATTGGTTCTGAAGTTCATGAACGGATATTCGGCAGACCTAGCACAGGTGTGTGGCTGTAAGTGGGCAGCGACAGGCAGCTCGGCGGACGAAGTCGTGTCCAAAACAAAGGTCCACGCCAAGCAGACCCATCAGATGAACGAGGTTCCTGCAGAGATCGCCCAGAAGCTGCAGGCGGCTATTCGTCCCGCGATGTAAGAGACATGGGAGGCGCAAGCCTCCTCTCTTTTTCTTGCGAATCGAAACTGACCGAGTCTTTGTCCGAGTCTATCCAGTCTGAAGGAACGCGAAATAATAGAAGACGAGAAAGCCGACCAAGATGTTCACGAACCACAGGCTCCAAGTCGCAATCATGACCGCCCTGTAGTTCTTTACCTTCAGAGCCTCGGGGAATCGGCTCCAGCGCATCCTCAGCACAAGATAGACGCCCAACACGGCCGTAATCGATCCTAGCCCTACCATGAGAAGAACAAGGTACCAATGAGTGAGGTACACTCCCCCAAAGAGGTAGTAGCTCTGGTAGCCTCCGCTGCCGTATCCAAAGCCGGCCGTGTCGTAGAACCAGCCGAGGAAGTAGTTGGGGATCATCCAAACTATCGCCCCCAGACCGGAGACGACCACGGCGGAAGTCATCAGGTTCTTGTGCTTGGCTTCTAACTTCGCTCCATCGTCACTCCCCTTGGCGAAGGCCCTGTGGGTGAGGATGGCATATCTCAAACCCACTAGTATGATGAGAAGGGAGAGGGTCTGAATTCCTAGGTTGACCTCTGCGCCTAGCGGAATGGTCACCATCAACAACCACTCACAAAAGCTGGAACAAAAGCATTCGTGTGAAAACAAGAAGGAGGCGAGGCTAGCCTCGCCACTTTGCTCATGGCTTGTACGGACTGGACGAAGAGACGCTGAAGTAGAGGAAGAGGTTGGTGTTGGTCGGCGAGGTGTCTGAGACTATGGGCACGCCGGGGATAGCTACCTGGGTCTTGACTCCCCCAAGAGTGCTGTAGATCGGGTCGCTCTGAGTCATGTTGGCGTTCGCAGTCGCAGTCGTCTGAGTCGTCACCGCCTTGGCGAGGGCATCGAACGATGTCAGGCAGTTGCCCGTCGGGTTCGCGAGGTCCGAAGTCACCCATTGATGACACTGGCCGGTCGCCGCGTCAGGCATCACGTTCGGGTCGAAGACTAGGACGGTTATGACATCCCATGGGATGCTACTTCCGCCCACATAGTTGACTACATGGTCGTGGGCTGGCGTTGGCAGGACTCCTTCGGGAAGTCCAAAGACTCCCGTCTTGATTCCTATGTGTTGCTCGACTGCAGTGAAGTATGGAGAATAGATGAGAGTCGGATGGTCGAAGCAGGCCGAGATCGTTCCCCCGGCTCCGCACTGGGTGAATATCAGTTGATGATTGAAGGTCGGGTAACCTTGGCTTGTCGCGCCAAGACTTGGGACACCGAATATCGAGAGCCCTGCGAAAGCGGGGACAAGGATGAAGACTGGAGCTGCCCCTGCCACCGCCGTAGAATTCCCTCCACCGACTTCGCAGGAGGTCTTCGCGGCTGCTAGGTTAGCCTCTGTCTGGTTAGTCGCGAACTTTGAGAGCGCTGGTGTGCACACGTAGTCCTTTGTGTATGCGAAGGTGACGACTGTGTTCTTGTAGAAGCCTGCGCTGGTTGAGCCGTTAAGAATCATAGAAAGAGCGACCGTTGTCGCCGAGCTCGTTCTGGTTGAGGTAGTCGTGGTGGTCGATGGGTTTGTTCCTGGTGCGAGTAAGAAGTAATACGCCCCTGCTGCTATAGCTATCAGTACAATGACAGAAATTACTGCAATGATGGTTGAAATTGCGGTTCTTCGTGTTTTGTTTTCCACGTTTGGAAAGTCCTTCGCTCTATGTATATAGCGGAATTCCCAAATCCCACCCAAATCTGACGTCGCCTCGAACCCGTAATCAATTTGGGTCTGATTTGGTAATTCCTTCATATGCAACACGATTTGTTGTCATCGACAAATGCAGGCCAACCCTCTCTGGCCGGTCGAGAAAAGATTCCCAAGTCTTCAAAGTGACATCAGGAAGGACGTCTTGGTCGTCGGCGGCGGGATGGCCGGGATCTCCTCGGCACTGAGGCTGAAAATGGCTGGCTTCGACGTAGCTCTGATAGAAAGAGACGAAGTCGGCGGGCCCGCCACTGGCGCGAGTTCCGGGGTCCTGTACTACGGCAGCGGTACCAACTTGGTCCCGGCTTGCGGATTGTTCGGTGAGGAGAAGGCGAACAAGCTTTGGAAGGAGACTGCGGGCGTGATCGATGAGATAGTCAAGACAGCGAGAGATGAGGCGATAGACTGCGGAATCAGGTCATGCGGCTCGATAATGGTGGGGAAGAACGACGGGGAGGTAACAGAGATCGAGGCCGAATATGGGGCACTCAAGAAGCTCGGGCTTCCTGGAAGGCTACTCTCTTCCAGTGATGTCAAGGACTATTTCCCACTGATGGGGTTCAGGGGCGGTCTAGCGTACGATGCCGTCGGCCAGGTTCATCCTGCGAGGTTCGCCTCCGGGGTGGCGAGAATCGAGGGCCTCGAAATCTATGAGCAGACCCCGCTCATCGAATGGAAAGATGAGAACGGTGGGGTCCAGGTGAAAACCCCCGGAGGCCTCGTTAGGGCCTCCGACCTCGTCTTGGCAACCAACGCTGAGCCTTGCTTCGGCATGGAGAATCACTTTGAACTCGAGTCTTCCGTCATACTCGCCAGCGAGCCAACTAGGAGGGTGCGCGATGTCTTTCCGGAAGAAAAGATCTTCTGGACTATGGAAGAGAAGTACGACCTCTTCTATCCGAGAGGCGACAGATTGATACTAGAGCTCTACGCCCTCGGGGAAGAGGAGAACAAGCTCGCCTACTATTTCCCTGGTGTCGAATTCAAGACTGAACAGCAGTGGGGCGAGGCGTGGTCGAAACCCCCGGACTGGATTCCGATAGTGGGTAAGGTCTCTGAGCATGTCACGTCAGCCATTGGGATGGGAGACCAAGGGATAATCATGAGCTGGCTGAGCGGTTCCAAGATTCCGATGATTATTAATGGAGGTTCGGACTGGTTCACCGAGATGGCGTCTCCGTCGCGCTTTGCGCGATTTGACCAAGGGGCGGGTCAAATCAGTTGAGCATGGACGGATACGAGAAGGCGGCAGAGACCTCGGAAGTCCCCCCTGGGACGAGCAAGATTGTCAAGGCGCTCGGGGCCGAGATATTCGTCGTGAACATCGAAGGGACTTTTCACTCCTTCCCCAATAAGTGCACTCACGCTGGCGGCCCTCTAGGGAGGGGAAGGCTAGCAGGTTCAGTGATGCAATGTCCGTGGCACGGGTCGAAGTTCGACATGAATACGGGGGCTGTCGTGGGGCCTCCTGCCAAGGTCCCGATGGTTCCTTTCGACGTGAAGGTCGAGGGGACCACAATCTGGGTCAGGAAATCTCCGCAATAGAAACGATTCGCGAAGGTCAGCCGTTGGAAGTAGCCGCTTGACCTAGGCCGAGCATTATGTCATCAATCGACGGCTGTCCCGGCAAAGCCTATCAGGAAAGCGGCCGTGGTGCACGCCATGAGTAAGCCGAAGTCCTCCAGGGGGGCCCTTGAGACGGCCGTCAGGGTGGTCTTCCTGATACTGATGGGATTCATCGGTTTGGTGTTTACACAAAACTTCTTCGCGCTTTTCTTCGTTCCCATAATCGGTTGGTTTGTCTGGTCCACTCGCGACAAAGCCTCAGACCTAGAGCGGAGGGTAGCGGCCCTCGAAAAGCCGGACGAGCCCAAGCGTGACTAGTCTTGACCCCCGCACGGTCACTGATGCCATTATCGAACCTCTGAGAATTCCGTTATGACCGCCTGAAGAATCGTTGTCTGGACGGTGCCGATTTCACACGGGAATGCATATATACAAACACCCGACCGTGGCCGGCTCTGCGCATTAATTGGCGGCGTCTGCCTTGAGCAAAGGGCCGAGCCCGAACGCCATGAAACGCACGACCTCCAGATGCGCGTACAACATGGAGATCTGACCTTGGTTAGATCTGACGTGGGTTGTGCTTTACACCTCGCAGAAATGCGTGGTCGTACTCCTCGATAATCGACTCCGGTTGATCCTGCCGGACCCGACTGCTATCGGATTGGGATTTAGCCATGT
>JAPCJK010000049.1 GCA_027886975.1 Nitrososphaerota archaeon | reverse complement strand
CTTCCGCCTTGACCCACCCCCGACCCTTTTGCAACTGCGCATATCCGATTGGCTTTCCACCGCGGAGTATCAGTCGAAAGGAGTCCGGTTTGAGCCAGAGCTTGAAGAGTATCGAGACGATCCCCTTTGGGCGAGGCGTGAAGCCTACGCGACCAGCAGTCGAATCCGAATGCAGCTTCTCAATCAATTCTGAGTCGCTCCTCCTCGCCGTCTTCAGTTCGTATCCCCGAGGCCGGGCCCTTCGTCCGTCGCATTTGCGAATTGCAAGGTTTGGGGTGTAGATGTCTTGGTACCCCATTGAGTTGTAGAGATTGTGCGCCATCAACGAATGACCAGTCCAAAGCATGACAAATCCGAGTCCCGCCTCCGCCTCCCTCCGATGTACCTCAGCTAGAAGTTTCCTAGCAAGCCCACGTCTTGACCATTCCCTCCTTGTAATCACACCCTGAATACCAGAAACCGTTTCCACACTTCCATTTGCTAGCGTGTATGGGATGCGCATGACTCTGACCGTCGACAAGATTTCATCATTCTCCACGGCATAGACGCCGAAGTAGGGGGCAGCCGGGAACCCAATCCTCCTTGCCTCCTCCATGCGCCGGAAGTCCAAGGGCATCCACCCGACCGACGCGTCCAGAATCTGCGCCCGGGTCTCCAACCTGGCGGGCAACTCATCGTAGTCTACAATTCGCAAGCTCAGGAACCTGACGTCGTCCCTCTGCGCGCCTGCCTTAGTTCTTGTCTCCTGTTCGCTTGTTCCATCTCTTTCTTCTTCCCTTCTCTTACCAATTGGTGATCTCTCCACCTGGCCATGAGGTTCTACGTAAAGGTAGCATCCTCGAGCGGACAGAAGTTAGTTGACTTACGAGGAGCGCTCAGAGCGTTGTTCAAGCGTGTGTTGGTGAGAAGAGTGTCTGCGTTTTCTGATAACTTCCCACTTCTTTCTGCGTGCGAATGTCATATTGGGTAGAGTCCTTAGCTTGTATATAATGGCTCTTTTAGACTTGATTGGATTCGCGCTCGAAGGACCGTCCAATCACTTTCAGCTTACTCCCTTCCCTGATTGTCTGCAACCAGTCCTTGACTTATATGCCAGGCTGGCGATTCATTCTCGGCAGGGTCATGCTCTCTCCTTCGAAGGGCAATCGAGTCCACCTATGCCCATAGTGGTGGTGGACATCAAAAAGATACCATGTCTGCGTGAGGTTCGCGCAGGAGCGCAGGGCACAGATGAAGCCGTGAAGGGGAACCCGACGACTCCGGTAATCCTCCGAGCAGAAGCCTTGAAGTTGGCGAGGCCGGACTATGTCCAACCTAGTTAACAGAACCTATATAACAGCGTGAGAAGTCATTTCTAGGCCTAACTCTTCTACTTACGGACCTTTCTCTTGGGCGTCCTGCTCTCATGCTTCACTTTAGCCCTGGAGCGCTGAATCTCGGTCTGGACCCGCTTCTCTATCCAAACTTCGTATGGCGCTGGCTTGTTCATATCCCGGCTCCTAACCTTCGCTGGCTGCACGGTCTGGGTCCCCAGCCACTCCTCATAGGTGTCACCCGGCAACCTCGTCTTCTCTCCCTCGGAGGATTCTCTCAATCGAGCTCGATATCGCGGCGGACCTGCTCCCGTATAAGGTAGCGTTTGGCCATGAGAGGACGACCCGTCCTTTATATACCGGGGTAGCTCTCTATATTTCGAAGTTTAGGATACTTCTGATTTGTGATCCAAAATAGACTCAAGCACTAACTTTTCGCGGCTCCTGAAGATGGAGAGGAGTTCGAACAAATGCCCCAGATGCGGCAAGGGCAACATGGTCACCGACGGTACGGGGTCGGAGCTGTACTGCGCCGACTGCGGGCTGGTAATCAAGGAGAAGATCGTGGACATGGGGCCGGAATGGAGGTCTTTCTCGGGCGACGACAAGGGGGACCGCAGCAGGACAGGAATCCCGACCTCGATAGCAATGCACGACATGGGGCTGGCTACGGTGATTGGGACACTCAACAAGGATGCGACGGGCAGGTCGTTGTCCGGGTCGATGAAGTCGACTGTCGAAAGGCTCAGGACTTGGGACCGGAGGAGCCAGGTCCACGCGTCCGCCGACAGGAACCTCCGCCAGGCGTTCAGCGAGCTGCGAAGGCTCGCGGACAAGCTTACGGTGTCCGAGGCAGTCACGGAGAAGGCCGCTTATTTTTACAGGAAGGCCCTGGAGAGGAACCTGGTCAGGGGGAGGTCGATCTCGGCAATGATGGCGGCTTCACTCTATGCAGCCTGCAGGGACGGCGAAATCCCGAGGACGCTGAAGGACGTGGCCGCGGTGAGCAACGTCAAGAAGAAGGACCTCGCAAGGTCGTACAGGCTCATGCACAGGGAGATGGACTTCCAGATGCCGGTGGCCGACGCCTCAAGGTGCGTGTCTGGGATTGCTTCGAGGGCGAAGATGTCTGAAAAGACGCAGCGAAGAGCGCGCGAGATTCTGTTCAGAGCCAAGCAGACTGGGATTTCGGCGGGCAAGGACCCGATGGGGCTTGCGGCCTCGGCTCTGTACGTCGCATGCACACTGGAAGGGGAAGACAAGACGCAGAAAGATGTGGCGGAAGCTGCAAGGGTGACAGAGGTCACGATCAGGAACAGGTACAAGGGCCTAAGAGAGGCCCTCGGGATCTGAGATGCTAGCCTGACAATCAATTGTTGGTCCTTTAATCCACCATTCCAATCATCCTATTGTGCTGGGAGAATCCGAAGCCAAGTCACGAATAATCATGACGCTCATCTCTCTTGATCACAGTCTGGACCAGCTCCGACGAATTGAAGAAATTCTGAATGAGTAAACAAACGAAGTATATTTCTAACCTTCTATCACGTCAGATGCGCGATTGGGTTCGGAAGCTTCGCTCTCCTCTTTGATGAAAAAAATCTCGAGATTCCGAGATGAGAGAGACTGGCTGAAATTTCACAATCCAAAGGACCTCAGCGCAGCAATCTCAATCGAAGCCGCCGAGCTATTGGAACTTTTCTTGTGGAAAGATAAACAGACCGCAGCATCTGTCAAACGTAACAGGAAGCAACTTTTGAGTGTCGAGGAAGAAATGGCTGATGTGGCAATCTACCTGCTGAGCCTCTCTGACGTTCTGAAAATCGATTTGGCGAGAGCAATAATACGTAAGCTCAAGAGCAACGCGCTGAAATATCCTGTTCCCATGTTCAAAGACAGAGCAGACAAATACAATGAATTGAATTGAGACTCTACTCGGGAACTTCCCAGCAATTCATCGAAGACTCATTTCAGAATCAGATTGCCGAGAAACTGAGACTCGCATTCTTCGAGCATTTCAGGTACTACCCATCGCCTGGCGAGGTCGGCTCTTGGCGAAACTCTTTGAGGGCTGTCTCCCAGGTGTTCCAGTACGCTAACCTGCTCGATCACGGGGTGATGCTAGAGTATCAGTTGCCTCTCTCTTCGAAGAGACTTGACTGCATTATTTGCGGAAGAAGTGCCGCCTTGACTGACAACGCTGTAATCATAGAACTCAAGCAATGGGAGAAATGCGAAGATGCGGATGGGGAGAATGAAGTTGCGACCTGGGTCGGTCATGCCAAAAGGGAACTGTTGCATCCGTCAGTCCAAGTCGAAGGCTACAAGGACTACCTTGAGAGCACTCATACGGCATTCTACGAAGGAGAGCACCCAGTCTTACTGGACGCCTGCGCCTACCTTCACAACTACAATCATTATCCCCACGATGTGATTTTCTCGCCCAAGTTTGAGGGGCCACTCGGCCGTTGCCCAGTGTTTACGGCCGACGAAGTACCGAAGCTGAGAGACCGTCTGGTCGAGAGGCTGGTCAAGGGAGACGGCGTCGAGGTACTCCGGAGGATAGAGCAGAGCAAGTATAGACCAAGCAAGAAACTGATGGACCACGTTGCGCAGGTGATTAGGGGAAAGAAGGAGTACGTGCTATTGGATGACCAAAGAATCGTATTCGACAAGATTCTCTCTCTAGCCAAGTCTGGATTCCACGACAAGCAGAAGACAGCCTTGATTGTGAAGGGGGGTCCTGGGACTGGCAAATCGGTAATAGCGATTAATGTCATGGCGGAACTCCTCTCCAAAGGATACAACGCTCAGTACGCAACGGGCTCGAGGGCGTTCACCGAGGTCCTGAAGAAGAGGATAGGGCGAAAGGGACAAATCCAGTTCAACTATTTCAGCAGCTACGGTCAGGCGGAACGGGACGCCGTGGACGTTCTGATTGCCGATGAAGCGCATCGGATAAGGTCGACCAGTGTCAATCGATTCCAGCGCAAAGAAGACAGGACGGGACTACCACAGGTAGAGGAGCTGATGAACGCGGCCAAGGTGGGCGTTTTCTTCATAGACGACCTCCAAGTCGTCAGGCCCAAGGAAGTCGGCTCGGTCCAATACCTCAAGCAATTCGCCGAAGGGAAGGGCTACAAGGTGTTCGAGTACCAACTGGAAGTACAATTCAGGTGTTTCGGGTCCGACGCGTTTGTCAACTGGGTGGACAACACCTTAGGAATTAGGAGAACTGCAAACGTGATTTGGGAAAAGAAGGAAGAATTCGACTTCAAGATAATGAGCTCGCCGGAGGAACTCGAAGAAGCCATCAGGGCCCAGGTCAGCCGAGGATTCACTGGCCGCGTAACCGCTGGATACTGCTGGCATTGGTCAATGCCCGACCAAAACGGCAATCTGAAAGACGACGTGGTGATAGGATTCTACAAAAGACCTTGGGACGCACGCCCCGAAGCGAAAAAACTCGCGCCTGGGATTCCTAAAGCCACGCTTTGGGCTGATGACCCGAATGGAATAAACCAAGTTGGTTGTATCTACAACGCCCAGGGATTCGAGTTCGATTATGTCGGGGTGATTTTCGGACCGGACCTAAGGTACAATTTCGACTCGCAAGGTTGGGAGGGACATCGCGAGGATTCGCACGACCCAACTGTCAAGAGCTCGAAGGACCGTTTCGTTGACCTTGTGAAGAACACCTACAGAGTCCTATTGAGCAGGGGCATGAAAGGTTGCTACGCGTATTTCATGGACAAAGAGACGGAACGATTCATTAGATCTAGGACTGAGAATTAAGTGGTCGCACCCGTTATGACAGAGTCAGGCTTCATCCCTTTTGACCCAGGCAGAGATGCTTCCGAAGTGCCGTTCTTGAATGTGGAGATATTCAAGATGATTCGTGCGAGCTCGATTGTTATCGTCGATTTGACCAGATTGCGTCAGAATTGCTTCCTGGAGTTTGGGTTCGCTCTCGGGGTTGGCAAGAAAGTAGTCGTCACGGCCGCCGATGGCACGAAATTGCCATTTGATACAACGGCTTTGCCGTGCCACTTTTGGCGTCGTCGAGTTAGAAACGACCTTCGTAGGAAGACGTTTAGCGAATTCGTGGCCCGAAACATAAACCGCAGGAGAATCGACTAACACTTGTCTCTGCTGGACCGCAAGTACACGACCAAGCCGGTAGGTGTCTCACCGAAGGCTCGCTCCTTAGCTGTTAGTCACTCCATGAGGTCCAATAAGCGGTCAGGGACGAAGCCTGAGCTGGTACTCTCGGGTCTCCTCAAGAAGAAGATTTTGCAGAACCACCTGCCTGGCAGTCCAGATTTTGTATTCCCAAGAACGAAGTTGGCCATTTTCCTAAACGGCTGCTTCTGGCATAGGTGCCCGATTCATGCCAAAGCATTACCCAATACGAACGCCCCGTTTTGGAGAAGGAAGTTCGAAAGGAACGCGGAACGAGACAGGCTTAACAGAGAAGAGCTCGAATCGATGGGATGGAGAGTACTGGAAATATGGGAGCACGATGTAAAGGAACGCCCACGAGAGACTGCAGCCAGAATCAAGGCGGCGGTTCGAGAGTCCTACCCCATTTCAAGTCGAACGAGTAAATCCAAAACTGCACGCGTTTCTTAATAGAACCTGCGTTCGGTGGACGGCCTTGATGGGAGGGCTCCGCTCGTCCGATGAGAGAAGCGACGCGAGTGCGAAGGGCGAATATCTTGAGGAATGGCTGAAGCTGAGGAATCGTCTTCCCCACCTATTTGTTACCAGAGGGGAAATCGTGGAAAAAAAGGACGACCCTAAACCATTCACGAGGACTTTCTCTATGACGGAAGGCTACTCGGCCGTCTTAACAAACGAAGGGATAAAGCCGAAGTTCAACCCGAACCCACCCAACATCCAAATCGACTCGAGGAAGATTTTCAAAAAATGCCTAGTAGAAGACTGCCAGAGGCCCACCGGCAATATGTGGGGGCTCTGTGCAGGTGCGAATCACGTTCACGAGATTGTCGAGAGGAAGAGGGTCGGGGGGAGCTACCAGAGGGTCACAGAGCGAGCCCCTCTGGAGAAGCTTGACCACTTCGCCGATTGGATTGGCGTCCTTCAGGGCCCATCCGCCGGCCAGAAGATTACTGCGCCAGACCATGCGGGAACGACCGAAGTGCTGATGAGCTGGATTGGTGAGGACGAACAAAAGGGAGGCCTAATTGACGATTTCGTCCACGACGTGCTGCACAACGTCGTCGTGGGAGTCGTGAAGGACTCGACCACCATGCAACTCGAATATGAGGCCGGCATCGACGCACCAGGGGAAGTCATTTCGTCAATCGAACGCGTGGTCGAACGTCGCCTCGGCGACTTGAACGTCAGAGTAGACTGGCCACGAGAGGTGGAGGGAGTCTTCCGTGGAGTTCCAGTGAAACTCGTCGCTACCGTGCTGGCGCTCGGATTTGCGGCCGAAGAAGCGAACAGGGGGGACTACTGGTACTTCAAGAAAGTGATAGGCGCGCCGGAGAAGTCCCACTACGCAAGCGCATACATGTCTTCCGTTTATTATTGGCTCAGGCGCGTCGGGGCGACGCCCGCGCAAGCAAGAATGTCACTCAAAGCATAACGGCGAGAGCTGGGCGCTCTGGAACCCTCATTCCTTCTTCTTTCAGCATCGCCTTAGCGATGGCCACCGCGAGCTTGACGGGGACGGAGTTCCCGACCAGCTTGTACTTGGTGGTAAGCGTCTTCGCCGGGAATCTGTAGGTCAGCGGGTAGCATTGTAGCGAGGCGCACTCCCTGACTGTGGGCTTCCTGTATCTGACCTCGCCCTTGTACCTGACTGCTATGACCATCGTCTCGCGCGAGGCGTTGAATTGCGTCGCCATCACCGTCCTCGAGGGCCTGTCGAGGTCGTCAGGGAATTTCATCTTCCCATAGTATGCGTGGGCAACCTTTTGCTTCCTGTTCCTCTCGGCCTCGGCCTTGGTCATGAGCGCCTCCTCGGGCTTCGTGAAGTGGTCTTCAAGCCGCTCCGCCTTGATTGTCAGGTCGTAGTTGGGGTCTTGGATGATTCTCCCCCTACGCGCTCGCCCGAGTGGGTTCGGGAAGGCCTCGATTATTTTCCTCATCGGCACCCACGGCTGATAGAGGAGGTTGTCGAGAGTCAGCATCGACTCCTCGAAGTGGGTCTGAATGGGCGAGGGGTATCGCCCGGAGAGGAGCCTGAAACGCTTCTGTGGCGCCCCGAAGTCCGCCGAGTTGAACACCTCCCGCCTAGGTATGTCGAAGAAACCGTCCTCGGCGATTCCCATGTCTTGCAGCCTGACCCTGTGCGGCAGCGTCTGCAGCAGCCTCGGCACGTTCTCCATGACCCAATACCTCGGCTTCAAAATGTGGACGAATCTGAAGAACGCAAGGACGAGCCGCATTCCCTTCTGGACGTCGCCTCCGCCTCCCCTCTTGGAGCCGGAGAACTCCTGGCAAGGCGGGCCGCCGATTAGGACATCGGGCCTGTGGTCGAGAAAGAGTTTGGGGTCGAGGGTCTCGACGTCGGCTTTCATCGTCTCGGCCTCTGGCTGGTTCAGCTTGTGGGCCTCTATCGCGGGGTTCCAGTTGTCGATGGCGTATGTCACATCGAACCCCATCTGTTTGAATCCTTCGGAAAAACCCCCGGCACCACAGAAGAGGTCGATGACGGTGAGCTCCTTCATCGTTTCCTCTCCGCTGTTTCAGGTATAAAAATCACCTTCGATAGGTGCCCATCCAAGCCCCGACCTCTTTGAAAGTGAATGGAATCCATTGGCAGTATCTCTTAGTGCCGCAGGTGGATTGAAGCAATGACTTGCCGATGGAGTGCGAATAACCATCGCCTGTAACCCGAAACCCACGTGGGTCAACGTGTTCCATAGTCGATTCTGAACTTCGAGCAACAGATTCTGCATCCATCTTCATTATTAGCCATGATTTACTTTCGGTGGTTGCATGGGCCTTCTCAAGGACCTGTCAAAGCTCCTCTCCGAAGAGAAGGAGTACGGAACACCCTCAAGGACCCTACAAGGCGAAGTCGTCAGGAGTCGGTCAGAGCAAAGGATTGCCGACTATTTCACCAACAATGGAATCCGATATGTCTACGAGTGGAAAGCCCAGACGAATGCCTTGATATTCAAGCGGACCTTCGCTCATCCTGATTTCTATCTTCCAGACTACAACGTCTACGTCGAATATTGGGGTCTGCTCGGTGCAAGCAAGGAATATGAGAGAAATATGAAATGGAAGATGGCTCAGTATCACCGAAACAACATCAGGTTCGTCAGTCTCTATCACGACAACCTCCAGAACTTAGACTGGGTGTTCAGGGCCAAATTCAAGAAAGTGGTCGGCATCGACCTCCCAGCAAGGCCGCAGCCGAGAGATGGCAAGGCTAGATTCTGCACGCGTTGCGGGTCTCCAGTTGCTTCGCCTGGCAAATTCTGCACGAGCTGCGGCAACGCAATCCCATCAATGCAAGGCTAATCGTCGCGAGTGTTACGATAACGCAATCCCGACTGAGGCGTGCGAAGTCAAGGAATCGGGAACGAGGAAACGCCCTGGATTCTGCCTACCCCCTCAAGCATCCTGTTCCAAGAGTCTCCTCCGTCTTCGCTGGCATACACTTCGCCGGTCGTAGTTCCGAAATACATGCCGCGAGGCCCTGCAGCCATCGCGTCCCTTAGCACGCACGTGTGGACGCCGCTCGGGAGGCCTGAAGTGAGCTTCTTCCACCTCTTTCCGTCGTCGTCTGTTCGGAGGACCGCGAGCTGTCCCCTTATGCAGGAGTTGTGCTTTGTGCAGCCTCCATTCTCTGGGCCCTGGTAGGCCGGGACCGTGTATGCCCTCCTTCGACCGTTCTCCAAGATGACCATCGGGAACCCATGTCTGGCCTTGGGCTGGGGGCTCACGTCTTTCCAGTGGCTGCCAGCGTCCCGAGATAGATAGACTCCGCAATGATTCTGTTGAAACGCGACTTCTGGGTCGGCCTTCGAGATTTCGAGCTTGTGGGTACAGGCATGGACTTGTTTGAGGTGTTCTTCCATCTTTGCTTCCCTGTCGGGCTTCGGTATCGCGGGCGCGTTTTCCCCTGCACCGATTGGGCATCCGTCCATGACCCCGTCTTGAAGGCGTTTCCATGTGGCCCCCCCGTCATCGCTTCTGTACGGGCCGTTACCAGAAGCCACGATGAAGATCCGCTTGCCGTTTCTCGGGTCCACCCTGATCGTATGGATGCAGAGGCCAGTCGTGCCGAAACCCCAATCGACGCCCCAATCCTTTCTACCAGGGGCAGTAAAGAGGCCCCCGACCTCCTCCCAGGACTCGCCCCCGCTCTCTGACCTGAAGAGATGGCCATACTGTGTTCCAGCATAGAGTGTATCTCGCTTCCTCGGGTCGAGCTCGACGGTCCAGACCTTCCGTACGTGCAGGCCCTTGTTTGCCGGCTTCCACTTCTTCCCCAGGTCATCAGAGACAAAGATACCTTCAGTGTGGGTCGCCGCATACAGTCTGCCCTGTTTCGAATCGAATGCCATCGAGTTTACGCTCTCTCCTCTGAGCATCGGTCCAGACTTTCGCCATTTCTTCGCTCCATCCTCGACTGTGAGAAGGTAGGCCCCTGATTCGGTGGAGACGGCTACTGCATGCGACCTGGCCCGGGTCGGCAACACACGCAGTGCAGCGGCATTTGTATAAAATGCTTGAGGCCTGTAGTCGGGCCAGTCAGCCGCCTCTCAAATGGAAACCTTACTTCTGATATGTATCTGCGCTTGATACCAGTCAAATACAACCTATGCCCGGTGTCTTTGCTCTCTCATGCAGGAAAGGAGAACCGCCGCAGCCAAATGGAAAGTCGTTGCTCTGGTAGGTGCAGTCGCTCTGGTGGCTGTGGCCGCACTCTTCTTCACTGGATCCCTAGGTGGGACCACGGGGAGCACTCAACCAGGACAACGCTCTTCGACGACTCAATCCCAAACGACGAGTACCCAGTCGACATTGACTTTGCCGGTGACGAATATTCAGGTGTCGGGAACTGTCACAACGTCGGGCCTGGGCACGATGGGAACCCAGATTACCTTCGCGGGAGCGTCTAGAAATTTCAATGCCACGATAAGTGATGGACATTACCAGGTAATGCTCCCTGGTCCGGCCACCTACGGTGTTTCTGTCCAATGGACCGGGGGGTTCTCATTTCAGAGAGGGACAGTGTACACACAGTTATTCAAGCTCGAAGTGCCAGCGGGTTCCAACTCAACGACCCATGACATAGGGGCTCCCACGCCCAACTCAGTGGTTCAAGTCTCAGGGAGAGTCAATGTCACAGGCAGTAAGACTCATGCGACTATGACGACCTTTGCAAATGCATATGGACAGCAACTAAGTTCGCCGGTCAGTTCTGGGGTTTTTTCTATTACACTTCCCAACCTCGCGAATTACACGGTCCAAGTGAATTGGAACGGAGCCTACGCCTGGCAGACGGGGACCGTTGCGGCGAATTCAATCGTGGTCTCCGCCCCAGCTGGTGCTGCCAACGCCACGGCAGATCTGCGAGCCAGCACACCCGATTCGGTGATTACGATGACTGGTTCTGCCACCTCCTCTGGGAGCGGGACAACGGTGACGGGTGTTACGTATACGGTGAAGGGATTGAGTTTCTCAGCGACGCTCTCAGGGAGCCAGTACACAGTCCAACTGCCAAACCTGGCCTCCTTCAACACATCTGTGAGTTGGGCGGGTTCCTATTCCTGGCAGGGTGGTTCGACCGGCACGGGTATGGTTTCGGTCTTTTTGCCTCCGGGACAGACCTCAACTTCACAGGACCTGTCTGCCCAAACACCAAACTCGCTCGTCACCGTTTCAGGCAGCCTCAGTCTTGCCTCCGGACTCACGCCAACCCTGATAACTTTCACTGCGAACGGGATGCAGTTCACTGCCACACCGAGCGGGGGCGCCTACACGATTCAGTTGCCAAATCTCACCAACTACGTTGTCAGCATCAACTGGGTGGGATCGGGTCAATCCGGGACCTGTCATCCGACCCCAGACACCTATCCTCTGTTCCTCGGCGCTGGCGTGGCTAGCGCGAGCGGGGTCAACTGGGCATGCTAGACGCATCCTGAACAAACGGCGGGGGCGGGCCCGGAGGGATCAGCGTCCATCAGGGCCCTTGTTTGTTGCGGGCGTCAAGAGACGAGAAGTTGCGGCTCTGGTGGGTTTTGTCGGTCTAGTAGGCGCCCCAATCGCACAAGGGTAACGTAATTCATTCAGGTTTAGGCTTATGGAACTGTCTCAGGTCCCTCAACGTTGGTGACCGGAGGACCCTTGCCAACAAGGATATTCACGACGGACAGTTCCACATTGCCATTGGGGTTCACGTCTCTGTGGACGACCCAGGCTGCGATATGGATGAAATCCCCCTCGCGCGCGTCTACAGATTTCTTGCCCATCGGGCCATGCTCGAGCTTGAGATGCCCTGACCTCACAAATGCATACAGTTCTCGCTTTCCATGGTGGTGCCATCCAGACATTGCGCCCCCCGCGACCGTGGTCAGCGAAAAGACTACGTCGTCAGATTCGAAGGCCTTTCCGCGCGTTATTCCATTCGTGACGTATCCTTGGCCGAGCTCGGTCCCTCGGACAATTTCTATCTCATTCATTTCTTCCATCCAACACACGACTCGTAATAAGAATTCCTTCTAACGCGAGGAAGTCGCTGCTGTTCCAGAGCAGGGACTGTTCTTCGTTGCCGCGCCTGCCTCGCAGAATCCGGGGATGCTACTCGAGTATCGGATAGCCTGAGAAATTCGGGGGTGAGACTTTTTCCGCGGAATGCTTCAGACGATCGTCACTTCAAAACTCGAATCGAATTCTTGCCCCTCAATCGTGGCGGTCACCGTGAATGTCCCTGGTGTTGAGTTGCCCCCAATCTGCCACGACACGGAACACGAACCATCGTTCGTCGTAACGCAGGCGAAGTCGTGGGTAGTGGACCCAGAGGCGTAGAGAATATGGACGTAGACTGTCGCGTTCTGGATAGGACCGTCAGAGTCATGAGCCTGAATCGTGATGGTTTGTACAGACCCTCTCGATATCGGATTCTGAGCATATGCAAACGTCGCGCTGACGCCAAGGTTTCTTGCCTGGCCTGCTGTCGTAGAGGTCGTCGTTGCGACCACGGTGCCTGAAAGGTGCCAAGAAAGGATCGGATGGATCTCCCAGCATGTGTTACCGTGCCAACTTTCAGACTGATGGAAAGTATCACAGTACACTATCCCTGTTTCATCGATGAGGGAACCCACCGGTGGCATCCCCTCGCTGGATTGGTAAGACGGCGTGATTTCGGTTATGAATACGGAGAAAGTCCCATCGGTCACCGCGACGTGCCAATCACCATCGCTCTCTGTCTGGACATAGATTACACTGAGATTCTTCACTGTCACCGTCACGCCCCCCGTGCCCATTTTGTCAGTTGCAGAGGGATAGGCTCCTCCAATTATCGCCCCCAAAGTAGTCGACCCTGAACTAGCTGGCGTAGTTGTCGTTCCCTGATTTGATGGGTGCAGGGCGGGGCGTGAGAACAAAGCCAGTGCTCCCACTATGACTAGGATCACGAAAAGGCCGCCGATAACTGCAGCCAGAGCGTTGATCTTCATCATCTGTGGATATCGGGGCAGTTCTTTATCCTTGGCGACGTGTCAGATTTGCTGGTGTTACCTGGGATGCTTCTTGAGGAACTTGAGAACTCTTTCCATGAATGCCTCCCTCTCCTCCCAGAACGCCAGGTGCGAGCTTTTCGGGAAGATGGTGAATTCTGACCCCTTGATGTGATTGTGCATGTCCCTGCCGACGACGGGCGAGACTTCGTCATACTTGCCCGTCAGGATCAAGGTGGGGACTCGTATCTTGTGAAGTTGGCTGGTCACGTCCCAGTATCTTGTGTTCCCAATTATCGTAAACTCGTTGGGTCCGTTCATCGTGCTGTAGACTGGTTTGTTCATGTGATCAAGTGTGTAGGTGAGGTCAGGGGGCCATTCCCTAAGCCTGCAGATGTGTCTCCTGTAGAAGACCATGACAGCTTTGACATACTCGGGGTTCTCGTAGTCCCCATCGGCCTCGTATCTCTCAATAATCCGCTGGACATCTTCGGGCAGCTGGCGTTTCATTCTTTGCATCTCCCTGACGCAAAGGGGAACGTTGTGAAGACCCCCGACGCTCGTTAAGCTCGTCATGTTTCT
The DNA here is from genome assembly GCA_027886975.1 of Nitrososphaerota archaeon. Lineage (GTDB taxonomy): Archaea > Thermoproteota > Nitrososphaeria > Nitrososphaerales > Gagatemarchaeaceae > UBA183. Next base: position 2,522 of record JAPCJK010000049.1, on the reverse strand, counting down.
TTGATACTTTAGCGCATATGCGATGGCAAGCATGCCTCCCCAACTCGAGCCGATGACGTTCGGTCTTCCCAGCCCAAGGGCCCAGCGGAGGGCCTCCACCTCTTCGACGTATCGCTCGGGGACGAAGAGCGACGCGTCCCTCGGCACCTGAGACCGGCCGCAACCCAGCTGGTCGTAGAAAGTCACCCTGTACCCGTGTTCGGCGAGGTCGGCCATCGAAAGGAGATAGTCATGAGTTGCACCCGGTCCGCCGTGGAGACAGAGTATCTCTCCCTTTTTCGGCCGGCCGAATTGTTTGTAAAATAAGTTGAAGCCAAGTATCGAAACAAAACCTTCCTTCGGATTCACGACACGGGTTGAGTCCTCAAGCTGCTTAAGCATTAAAGCCAGTCCAAGCTCAGTCCTTCACTCCAGTCTTACGCGCTTCAGGAATTGGCCGTATCTAGGGTCGGCCCGGAAGCCCTTCAAGTCTGTGCTAAACCCACATCTCACGAAGCGCTTGGAAACGACTTGGGTTGTCATTAGTTCAGTGGTATGGCTGCAGCCCTGACCCTTTCAATATAGGGGTCTCCTTTCATGCGCGCAAATATCTCGACGGACTCGTCAAAGGCTTTCTTCGCCTTCTCAGGATGCCCGTTCTCCATACAAGCCTTACCATATTCAAGGAGCATCCTCGCGGTAAAGAAGACAGTGTTCGCCTTCCTCACAAGCTCAACTGCCCTCCCGTAGGCTGCTTCTGCCTCAGGGAACTTTTTCTCTGCCAACAGCAACGCGCCCTCGACTGCACTGACCAAGCCCACAACCTGGTCAATCGGGGCTGTCTCGGAGAGCTTTTTCGCTTCTCGCAATGTATGCTTTGCTGCCTCCATTTCTCCCAGTCTTACCAAGGCCATCTCGCCGTACCAGAGGGTCCCAGCGATGAAGGAAGCATAGGTGAATGTCTTGGAGAGGTCCCTCTCTTGGACGTGTTTCATGAATTCGTTCAGGTTCTCTTTCGCCTTCCCAAGGTCTCCAGACTCCAGGTAGAGGACCTCGAGGTCGCTATACACCCTGAGAAACTGCTGGAAGTCCTGGCTGCCTTCGAGTATCGCCTGATATCTGAGGAGGTACTCTTCTGATTCCTTGAAACGTCCCTGATACGACAAGAATTCTCCCATTTGGGCCACAGCTTCCCTTCTGTTCTGACTTGCAGATGGGTCTGAGAGGAATTCCTGGAGGATCAGCTTCCCTCGCTCAATGTCTCCATTGGAACCGCTTGCGCCAGCGAGGAGCAGTTTGGCGTAGTCTATGTACGGCTTGTAGCCGATTTTCTCGAAGAAGGAAAGCGCATCGTTGGCGTACTTCAGGGTGTCCTCCACGTTCTGGCTGTCGACTGTCAGATTGTTGTACGCCCTGATTATGACGTCGTAGAAGTTGTGCTCCAGACCTATGCGCAGGGCCCTCTGCATGTTTCGGAACTTACCCTCCCATTCTGTGGCAGGTGCGAGAATGGCCAACGTAAGGAGGGAGTGGGCCTCGACCTCGGGGAGGTTCAGCCGCTCTGCAAGGGCAAGCGCCTTCGTGGCAAGCTCCTGCGACTCGGACAGTTTCCCGATTATGAAGTAGAACCTCGCCAGGGTGTGGTCGAACTGTGCCACCTCCGCTGTTTCTCCCACATCTGCCAGGAGGGCCTTGGCCTTTTCGAAGTACTGGGTGGGGGCACTGACGTTCTCCCTGTTTATGTCAAAAACCCAGAACGCCAATTTCCTGTAGATTACGGCTGCCCGCTCCTTCTCGTTCGACTTCACGGCAAGTCGGGCCGCTTCTTCCAGATGCTTGGCAAAATCCTGGCGGCCAGCGTACCTGCTCGCCTCCCCAAGCTTCTCGAGGACCTTGCTCCGCGTCGCCACGTCGGGGGACTCTTCGAGGGCCTCCAGCGCTATTTTCAGATAATTGATCGCCTCTCCGTGGGCATAGACGCCCGAGGCCCTGTCGGCTGCTTTCACTGCGTAGTCGAAGCACTTCGCCGGGTCGTTGCCCTTCAGGTAGTGATAGACCAGTACGCCATATACATCCTTCAGTCTGTTCTTGTAAATCTCCTCGATCCCCTGGGCCGCCTTGAGGTGGTACCTGCTCCGCCTCAGGACAGTCATCTCGTCATAGATGGCGTCGCGTATCCTCGTGTCGGTGAAGGTGAATCCCGGGCGCCCCCCGGCCATCTTGGTCTCCCTGATCAGCCGGGTCTTGAGTATCCGGTCCATCACGTCGACTAGCCGCTCATCCTCCATCCCAGTCACTGCCTTCAGAAGCGCGAACGAGAACTCCTTCGACTCCGAGCTCGTCACGGATGCCACCGAGAGGACAGTAAGGCTCTCTTCGTCGAGATTGCTGAGCCTCTGCTTTATGACCGTCCTGACTCCGGTTGGGATTTCAATCTCGGATATGGGCTTCCTGTCCCAGCCCGTTGCCGTGCGGAAGAGGACCCCCTGCTCCACCAAGGACCTGACCAGCTCCTCGATGAAGAACGGGTTGCCTCCTGTCTT
>JAPCJK010000048.1 GCA_027886975.1 Nitrososphaerota archaeon | reverse complement strand
TGGAAATATCTCCTCAGAATTTCTCAAGCCTAACATTAGGCTTTCTTGGCTCACTGTTAGGGATTGGGTTCAGATAAGCCCCTTACGAACCTTCAGTTCAAAGGTCGAAGTAGTTGTAGCAGTTGTACTGCTGGAAGTATAGTTCGATCCAGCCGTTCTTGGCAAAGGACCAAGCCTTTCGAAGTCTTTGTGGCAATCCTATTGTCAGATGTTTCCTGACCCAGTCTATTGGCCTGGCTTTCCCGCTCTTTTGTAAGTGTAAGTCCCCCCAGAATTGATGGATATGTTCGGCGAATGTCAAAAAAACTGCGAGAATTGGAACGTGAACCTGAAATTCATCTCCATGGGTTTAGAGGTCTTTTTGCTTAAATGCTGAGTTTCTCATCGAATCTACCAAGACTTGTATCGTTTACGGGGGAGACCGGCCTCCATAGGCACCGCGCTAGCCTTGTCCCTCTTGGGTCTGGCGGCTATTTCTGTGCTGGGCGCGATTCCAGTGGCGTATGCAGCCACCACCACACAAGTGGATTCTACGTTGTGCAGTGGCGGCGGTTTTTCATGGAATTCTGGCACACATACCTGCACACTGACAACAATTTACACGATTAATTCGGGCGATACTCTAGAAATTCCGTCCGGAACGACTCTTGTCATATCTGGTGGTGGCGAAATCGACCAGTTCGGTACAATCACCGTTGACAGCGGCGGCACAATGACCATCTCCACCTCGGGCACTATCGGCATCGCGACCCTCGGCGCCCCCACAATCACCAACTCCGGCACAATCAACGTCGAAAACTCCGGCGCCACCGGCATCGGCTCCACCACAATCACCAACTCCGGCACAATGACCATCTCCAACTCCGGCAGCACCGGCATCCACATCGGCGCCGGCACAATCACCAACTCCGGCACAATGACCATCTCCAACTCCGGCAGCACCGACGGCATCCTCAACAACAACGGCGCAAGCACAATCACCAACTCCGGCACAATCAACGTCGAAAACTCCGGCGCCACCGGCATCGACAACCTCGGCACAGTCACCAACTCCGGCACAATGACCATCTCCAACTCCGGCGCCACCGGCATCTTCAACAAAGGCTTCGTCACCAACTCCGGCACAATGACCATCTCCAACTCCGGCGCCACCGGCATAGACAACCTCGGCATAGTCACCAACTCCGGCACAATGACCATCTCCAACTCCGGCAGCACCGACGGCATCCTCAACAAAATCTTCAGCACCCTCACCAACAAACCCAGCGGCACGATCACCATCTCCAACATTGGCGGCGGCACAGTCGGCATCCGCAACGACGGCACCCTCACCAACTCGGGCACCATCGACATCTTCGGTAAGGTCGACAATTTTGGCACAATCAACAATTTTGGTGCTAAAATTCTTGGTACTATCATAATTGAATGCGGAGGCCAGCTGGTCCCCGAACTAGGTTCTACTTACAATGGTCCCGCTCCAGTACAGGTGTCCTGCACTACCACCACTTCCACGACATCCACCACTTCCACGACATCCACCACTTCCACGACTAGTGTCATTGCCTCAGTTCCAGAGTTCCCATTGGGGCTCCCCCTCCTCTTCGCCATCCTAGTGCCTATCCTTGTGGTGCTCAGGAAGTGGGCGTCTTCGCTAAGAAGGTCGACTCCCTAGCAGCGCGCCGTCAAATAGTCTGAACCTGTAAGTAGGTTCCTATGCGTCTAGGCATTTTGCAGGCCCTACTAAGAAATCAATCAAAGGTCGAAGTACATGTAGAACTCGTAAGGGTGCGGCCTTGCTGACACGGCCCGATATGCATCCATTTCGAGCTCTATCATCACCTCAACGAGGTCCCGTGGGAATATCCCATCAAGGAAAGCAGAGTCGCTCTTCAGGCTCTCTACGGCCTCCTTTAGGCTCCCCGGAAGCTCGCCCACCTTTAGGTCCCTGCGTTTCTCAACCGTCAGCTTGTAGATATCTTCGTCCACAGGGTTGCCCGGGTCCGTCTTCTTTCTCATCCCATCCAGTCCAGCTGCGGTGATCGCCGCGAAGGCGAGGTAAGGGTTGCACGAGGGGTCCGGGGTCCTGAACTCAACCCTCTTGGCGCCTTCCGACCCTTTCTCATAGGCAGGGATCCTCACGTTGGCCGACCTGTTCATCTTGCTCCAGGCAATGTAGACCGGTGCTTCATAGCCAGGGACAAGTCTGTGGTAGGAGTTCGTTGTCGGGTCGACGATCGCGCAAAGGGCGCGGCTGTGCTCCATGATACCGCCTATGTAGTACCGAGCCGTCTGGCTTATTTCGGCATAGGCGTCCCCTGGGTCGAAGAACGCGTTCTTACCACTCTTCCAAAAGCTGGAATGAATATGCATCCCAACGGCGTTGTCTCCGAATATCGGCTTCGGCATTGTGGATGCAATCATCCCCATCCTGCTCGCCACGTTCTTGGTCACGAACTTGTAGGTCATCGTGCTGTCGGCCATGGTCACAAGCTCATCTCTGTACATGTCAATTTCGCATTGGCCGGCAGTCGCCACTTCGTGGTGGTGCGCGTTGCAAAGCACACCGAACCCTTCCCTTAGGTGGTTGACGCAGACCCCCCTGTAGTCGCTCAAGGTGTCGACGGGCTGGGCCGGGTAATAGCCGTCCTTGAATCGGATTGGGAAGTTGGTCCCTCTCGCCTCATTGGCTGATTCTTTCGACGTAATCTTGAACCCTGAAGAGAAAGGGTTGTTCGCCTCCCAGGTCGCACTGTCGAAGACGAAGAACTCGACCTCGGGGCCCCAGAGAGAGTCGGTGAAGCCCGCTTCCCGAATCTTTGCCTCTGCGGTCTGCGCTACGTGCCTTGGGTCTCTGCTGAACCTCCCCGCGCCGTAACCCGCCCTTACGTCGCAAATCAGGCGTGCAGTCTTGACGCTTTCATCGATCCACGGAACAACTCCGTACGTGGACGCGTCCGGAACAAGAAGCATGTCTGACTCGTGGATTTCCACGAAGCCCCTTACAGAGGAACCGTCAAGCTTTGCGACCCCTTCAGAGAACATCTTCTCGTTCATCATCTCCGAAGGAATGCTCACATGCCTGAGCCTGCCTGGAACGTCGGTAAATTGGAGGTCGACGAACTTTATCCCGTCTTTCTCGACCCTATCGAGGACCTCGGCCGCGGAGAAACTCCTCTTGACGAACTTTCCATCTTGGGTGATCTTATATGTCAACCACTCAGGCATCTCCCGCAACGAATATAAGCCTCATCGGACCAGAAGCGGACGACTGTGAGTCTCAGGAAGGATACTGCCGACAAACGTCCAGTCGTTCACCACGTGGGGTCTGTTCCAGATGGACATTTGAAACTCGACCTTCTTGACCTCAGGATACTCAGACATCTGTTGTCCGACGGCAGGAGTTCCTTCAGGCACCTCGCGTCGGCCCTCGGCGTATCCACGACGACAGTCGCCAAGAGAGTCGAGAAATTGGAAAGGGAGAAGGTCGTCAAAGGTTGCGCGGCAATGTTGGACTTCGAGAAGCTCGGGTACGACATCACTGCTGTGACGGAGATACTTGTGTCCAAGGGAAAACTCCTCGAGATGGAGAGGGAGATAGCGAAGCTCCCGGGCGTCTGCGCCGTGTACGACGTTACGGGTGAGATAGATGGAGTAGTTGTCGCAAAGTTCAGGGACAGAGAAGAGCTGAGTCATTTTACCAAGGGGCTCTTGACAATGCCTTTTGTCGAAAGGGCAAATACCCATGTTGTCCTGACGACTGTAAAGGAAGACTTTCGGCTTCCTTTGTAGACTTAAATGTCCTCCAACACTTGAACGATGGCTATACAATTTGACTAAGATTAGAATCAAGTCGGGCCAGTCCGAGGTGGAAGTAGAGGCTGATCCAGAGCATCTCCAAGAAGCCATCGACCTGGTCAATGAACTCGCATCCAAGCTACCCGTGCAGAGTCAAGACATTGCAAGGGAGAAGAAAGACCGCCCGCTTGAACTGATTCCCGAGACCCCAGGGCAAGGCCTTTCATCAAAGCTCCCCATAGTCGTCCTTGAGAAGGGAGATTCATTGGCCGATGTTATCGGCAAATTCTTTTCCGGTCCCTGGGGAAGGGAGAGAAGGAAATTATCCAATGTCAGAGAGGCACTACAGTCGTACGGGTTGAACTATCCGAAGCAGTCGGTTGCCGTCGCACTCCTGAGGCTGGCCAAGACCACAAAGCTGAGACGATTCAAGGCTGAGGATGGCGAGTACGTGTACACCTCGGCGTTGACTATGGCGAGTGCTCCTCCTTCCGCGGTTGGTGAGGTCTTCGACGAGCTGACCGTGTCGCAATCGAACTAATTCCTCATTTCTGGAATCTGTGGTCTGCCAAGGCTCTCTGATTCCCCAATACTAATTTAAGCAGACCAGAATTCCGACCGTGGCGGGGCTGAATTAGGGACCTGTCTTCTGAAAGAGAACTCTCGATATCGGTGAGCTACAACGACGCGAAGGTGGAATTCTCAGGCTCGCCCGAAGTTGTCATGCGTTCATTGCATGAATTCGTCTCGAAAGTAATCCCGAACATGGACCTGGCCCGGATTATCAGCGTCAACTACTCCCTCAACGACCTTATCCAGATGTTCAAGGAATACGTCCGAGTCACTCCTGAGGGACCCAGAGTCTGGACACAGGAGAAGAAACTCAGCGACAGGGATGTCATTCTGTTGCAGCTTGTGGCGACGAGGATAGCGAGCCTGAGCGGGAAGGCCCAATCCGACGCCATGGGAGTCGGGGAGATAGAAGCCGCAACAGGCCTGTACCCGAAGACGATTAGCTCGAGACTGAGCGAACTCACAAAGACTGCCTTGGTCGAACGCGTTGACTCAGAACAGGGAGGGAAGTACAGGATCACTACAGTCGGAACGAACAGGCTTGGGGAGCAGCTTTCGAAGAAGCTCAGGCCTGTTAGCCCTTGAAGGGGTACTTCTGGACGTATCTGTAGTTCCGCATAGTCCCATCCCGGAAGAGGGAGCCCTCTCGAACGAGGTCGACCAAAGTGTGCGACACCGCTGTCCTGTCGTAGTGATAGCCCCTTCTGCTCATCTCTTCATGAACCTCTGAAAGGGCGCGAGACGAAGCGAACCATCCTTCCTTCCACATCGTTACTATCACCCCACGGCATGTCTCGAACCTTCTTTCATCCGAATCTGTCTCCTGAGATTGAACTAGCGCCTGTTCCTTGGATGCCATACCTGCGAGAACGCTTTCGACTGCCTGCTGAACTCGGTCCTCCTGGGCTGTAATTTCAATCTCCCAGGACCCCCTTTTCAGCTTGACCGTGACGTTCGGGAGACGCTCGGGTTCTGACAACTGTATCTTGTTGCGCCTGTTGCTCAAGTTGCCATTATTTGAACTGGTTATGGCCGCGCCCTCCTCCATTGGAACTTGGATGACTTGCTCCATGCTATAAGTCGACTTCCTACCTTGTGGTGCTTATATTTATTGCGCATCTTGGGCATGCGCAATACTTATCTACCTTGCGAATTATAGTCCATCTTGCGCAACATGGCCATAGCTACCATCCCCACGCTCGAAGACGAGCAGCTTGCCGTCCTCGACATTGTGGCCAGAGAATTCGAAGAGGCGTTCGCCGAGCTTTCGGAAGACGCAGACCGCGAGCTCTCCGGCAAGGCGTTCGTCTTCAGCAGGTACGGGAGGGAGCTCTACCCGTACTTCGAGGCGACTGATGACAAATTGGTCCCTGGGTGCATATTACCAATCAAAGAAGGGCGGCCAGTATCTTCGGTCGACTCGACGTGCGTTCTCGTCGGTGAAACGTCGCAGGGGGCTCTCTACGCCGCCAGGACGGCGGTGGGGATATCCCTCGAGGGCTCGCTGCGGCGTTTTTTCCGACTGGGACCCATCCTTGTCTACGCGACCCCGAGCGGGCTTTCGGGGCTTAGGCATCCGATAACCAGAGCCGAGCTCGGCCTTCTCCTTAATGACCACGCCGTCGCGGAGAGGTTCATCAGAAATGCTGTGGAAAGGAGAGTCGTCGAGGCGCTCGAAGCAGGCGAGCAGGAAACGATAGTGATGGCAGACGGTTCTCTAAAGCATCCCATGGGGCAATTCTCGGGGCGTCCGCTCCATAGGCCGGGAAGGCAGAACTGCTTGGTCGGATTCTCGAAGTCGAGCAACCTCATCCTCTCGGAGGGAGCCGTAAGCGCTCTCACTTCAACAGCGGGGCCGTGCTACTACTGCGTTGACGATGGGCCGGTCAAGACAGTCCTGGCCAAGTTCACTTCAGACGGACTAGTCTTTCGTTTGGATCTCAGCGGATCCGATGAGCCAGCGCAGACCACCCTAGGAAGGATAATGTGGAACGATGCCTTCTCGTCCGGCTACCCGGATTCACTGAAGGTCGCGCATCATCTGTCTATCTTCTCCAGGGCAGAGGGTCAAGCCATCAAAGCCTTCGTGGCAAAGCGATTCAGGGTCAGGCAGCTCTCCACTTTCCCCCTGAGGAAGATAGCTCTGGGTGGTTTCAGAGGGAGTGCCTAGGGTCTGAAGATACTCAAGAAGGAATCGGACGACATACTTGTGATCGCGTCCCCAAGGGAGCAGGTCCGAGTAGGTGACTATCTTGTGGCTGCCGAGCCGCAGCGGAGCCTCGTCTTGCAGGTGTATGATGAGAGGTACCTCGACGTGGAGGGGATAGAGGAGGAGAGAGCCCGCGAGGAGGTCCTGTCCGCTTCTGCGCAGGGGGTGACCTCGGACCCGACAGAAATGACCACGATTTCGACTCTCATCCGCGACATGAGGATTCTGATGTGCAAGGCGCGAGGGACAATATCGAAGGGGAGGCTTACCCCTCGGGCTAACTGGATGCCCTCGAGGACGAGCTCGAGCGTCACGAGGCTCATGGTCGAAGACCTGGAGGGTGCTGTCGAGCCGCTCGGAGTTAGGGGCATACGGATAGGGTCCGTCGACTCCGAATCGGTCTTCAGCATCCCAGCCGAGTCTTTGGACGGGCGAATCACCGTCATCACTGGGAGGAAGGAATCGGGGAAATCGCACCTCGCCAAAATTCTACTCAGAGGGCTCCTCGACAACGACGCTTATTCAGTGGTTTTCGATTTGAACGACGAGTACGGCACCATCGGACAACGCAAGGATGGGACCGAGGCATTGCCGAGTCGAAAGGTCATGGTACTCCGCCCTGGCCGAGACCTAAAGTTCTCTTTGGCGTCTGTCGGGCTCAGGCCAATCACCAACCTTCTCTCTCACTCGCTTGAAATGCCGGGGACTTCGCTCAGGGAGTTCGTCAAGATTTGGGAGCAACTGGACAACAGGGATGAGCTCACTCTCGCTTCGTTGGAGACAGGGATACAGCAATGGAGGTGCAACGAGTTCGTCAGGGACGCCCTTTTCGCGAGGTTTCACACCCTGGCCTCCAGCGGTCTCTTCACGGATTCCCCACACCAGCAGTTCGACCTCCAGGACTTCTTCTCACTCAACAGGTTTGGGGGGGCCTTGGTCGTCTCCTTGAGCGGGGTCTCGCCATTGAACCGTAGGATGGTCGTCGAGCTCATGCTTTCGAAGATCGTCGAGCTTCTGGAGCGCCGCAAGATCCCACCCGTGTTTCTCTTCGCAGAGGAAGCCCACCTCTACTTGAGAGACACCTACTGGGAAGACTTGATCACGCGAATGCGGCACTTCGGGGTCTTCACGGTGTTCGTCACCAACCAGCCGGACGCGATAGGCCAGAAAATCTACCGGCAGGTCGACAATATTTTCCTCTATAACTTCAGCAACGATTCTGACCTCGGGCTTGTATCGCAGGCCTCCATGGCAGACGCAGACACCGTGAAGGCCATAGTTAGGACACTCCCGCCCAGGATGTGCCTCCTTCTTGGGCACGCGGTAAGGAATCTCCCGATAGTTGTCAGCATCGACCCGTTCGATTCCCCGGCCAGCGGCATGACGAGGCGCTTCTTCGGGGACCCGGTTGAACTAGTCGTTCCCACAGAGACCTGACTAAGCCCCCGGGACGGGCAAAGGGATTTGACCTCCCCCAGGCGGAGGTGGGCCCAATGAACATCGTCGAGGTCGAAATCCAGGTCCCGGAGGGCAATCAGATCATGATAGGCCAGGCTCACTTCATCAAAACCGTCGAAGACCTCTACGAGACTCTGGCGACGTCAATGCCGGGTTTGAAGTTCGGCGTGGCGTTTTGCGAGGCGTCTGGGAAGGCCCTCGTAAGGTTCGACGGTTCCGACCCGGTGGCGACTAGCCTCGCCCGGGATTTTGCCACTCGTATTGGCGCAGGCCATAGCTTCGTGATTGTGCTGGGGAGTGCTTTTCCGATAAACGTGATGAACAGGGTCAAGGCGGTGGAGGAGGTCCTTCAGATATTCTGCGCTACGGGGAATCCGGTGACTGTGATTGTGGCCGATTCAGGGAAAGGACGCGGCATACTCGGAGTGATAGACGGTACAACTTCAAAGGAGTCCGAATCTGACATGGAAAAGGCGGAAAGGCAGGCATTTCTAAGGAAAATGGGCTACAAACGGTAAACAACGACCAGAGCAGCATTCATCTGTAGATTCACTTGACCGACGGTGAAACGTGAAGAACAGTTTCGCACATCCCTCACAATAAAATATGGAAGTATAATCCATTATCTTAAAAGCAGGCGGAATCTTCTCATTTTTAGTGGTATGGCTACCTATACCAGTTCGGAGCAGAAGATAGCCCCGACTTGTGGGCTATGTGGTCGACGACTGGGCATCGGTTTCTACTTTTCATGCCACATATGCGGCGCCACCTTCTGTTATGCCCACAGCCCTGAGAAGTGCACGCACGCGAAGGCACGTCCAACACCCCTCAAGGTTCAGTTACAAAGATAGGATTAAACTGACGCCGACTGCGCCTCGCATGCATGGAAGTATACCTCTCGGTCCCTATGATAGCAAATCGAGCCCTTGAGCGTGCTAAGATTATCGCGAAGGCCATAGAAGATTCGGGACATCATGTTTCATCCCCATGGGTCCTCGGACCGATTGAAAAATCGAGCCCATCCGTAGTGAACGTCTTCCAAAGGGACAAGGATGGGGCCGAAGCGAGCGATGTCCTGGTCGCCGATGTGACGGAGCCAAGCATTGGGGTGGGGATGGAGATCATGGCAGCCTACAAGGCGGGTCGACGTGTAATACTGATAGTCAGAAGGGGGAATGTGACCTCAAGGATGCTCCAGCACATGGACCGAAAGGAGGCTCTTGAGTACGAGCGAGAGAGTGAAATCTACGACAAGCTCAGAGCTCTCCTGAGTAAAGGTTAGACTTCAATCCTTGACGACGGGTAAGTGATTTAAGGCCGGTTTCCGCAGGCGAACTTAGATTGAAGAAGGAGGTAAGGTCAGCCTCTGCTCCTTCCCCCATCGGCCCTTACTCGCAAGCGATTGACGCTGGAGCCGTTTACTGCGCTGGTCAGATAGGTGTCAACCCCACGACTGGGGAATTGGAACAGGGGATTGAGGCTCAAACCACAAGATGTCTGTCCAATCTTGAAGCGGTACTCGGCGCAGCAGGGTTAGGCTTGAAAGACATTGTGAAGACGACGGTCTTTTTGGCTAACCTTGCTGATTACAAGCAGATGAACGACGAGTACGCCAGACATTTCTCAGCCCCGTTCCCAGCCAGGTCCACGGTACAGGCAGCTGCACTCCCAAGAGGGGCCCTTGTCGAGATAGACGCCGTCGCCGTCCCCTAACTCTTCTTAGGGGTCCAGGACTTTCGGTAGGGCCCGCGGCTTCGTTTCCTTGCCTTCTTCTTCCGTTCGGCCTTTGAAAGCAGGCTGTCCTGTTGCGAAGTCATTTTTTCATCTTCGCATAGGCAACGATGCTGACCATCCCTGCCACTCTGAAAGCGAGTTCTTTGTAGACTATGGATTCCGCCGAATCAGGAAGCACCGCCACGATTGGGGTCCCTACGTCTGACTTTTCTCTTATCGCAAGCCCCAATGGGATTTCTCCGAGAAAGTCGACGCCCCGCTCCAGAGCAACTTTCCTCCCTCCACCGCTGGAGAAGATCGAAGTCTTTTCTCCGCAATGTGGGCAGTTGAAGTAACTCATGTTCTCAACGACTCCGAGGATCGGGACGTTCAGCTTCTTGAACATCGCGAGGGCCTTGGCAGCGATGCTTATCGCCGCTTCCTGCGGTGTGGTGACTATGACGACCCCTCCCAGCGGGACGGTCTGCGCGAGGGTGAGCGACGCGTCTCCCGTTCCGGGCGGAAGGTCAACCACCAGATAGTCTAGCTCTCCCCAATCGACCTGAGTGAGAAGCTGCCTGACGGCGCCTGCCACGAGTGGCCCTCTCCAGATGACCGGGGTCTTTTCGTTGTAGAAAAATCCCAGAGAAGCCACCTTCACGTTGTGGGCTACAGGCGGGATTATCCTCTCGTTCCTAACTTCGGGGGTTCCGTTTACTCCCATCATTAGAGGAACGCTCGGACCGTAGACATCGGCATCGAGAATCCCCACTTTGGCCCCCGAAGCCGCCAGCGCCACAGCCAAATTGACCGCGATTGTAGATTTCCCGACTCCGCCTTTCCCGCTTGCGATTGCGATTATGTTTTTGACACCCTTCAGCATTTCAGCATCGGCGTAGTCCCTGGTGGCGAAGACTGTCGATCCCGTCTTCATTCTCACTTCCTTCACGCCCTGAACACGGGCCACGGCTGACTTCGCCGACTCTTCGAGGCGGGTCCTCAGAGGGCACGCGGGAGTTGTTAGATTCAGAGTAAACGATACTATTCCATCTTCGACCGTCACTCCTTCGACCATGTGGAGTGAGACGAGGTCCTTTCCTAACTCGGGGTCTTTTACCTCGGCCAGGGCCTCGAGCACATCCTCTGGTCTTGGCAATTTCGAACCGAGCCCCTGCTCCGCGTATAAAATTCTAGCCCCCTGGTCGGGGAGAGGATTTATCGTCCTGCCAGGGCCCTTGAGCCGAGCGCTTTGAAGCAAATCGAAGTTATCCCCGTCTCAGGCCTCCCTGAGGTAAATGAGGGCGACGACCTTGCCCGGCTCATTTTCGATTCGCTCGGGAGGAGCCGAATCACAATAAACGACGATGATATCCTCGTCATCAAACAGAAGATAGTCTCGAAGTCAGAAGGGCGATTGGTGAAGCTCGCAGACGTTACACCCGGGAGGAGGGCGTCGGCCCTGGCGAAAAAACACGGGAAGGACCCGAAACTCGTCGAACTTGTGCTACGGGAAGCCGTCAGGGTGGTTAGGGCAGGCCATGGGGTGATAATCACGGAGACAAGGCACGGGTTCGTTTGCGCTAATTCTGGAGTCGACCAGTCGAACGTAGGCAGAGGATTCGCCGCATTGCTCCCGCTCGACCCGGACAAGAGCTCAAGAAGGCTCAGACATCGTCTCGAGGAACTTTCCTCGAAGAAGCTCGCGGTAATAGTGACCGACTCATTCGGGAGGCCCTGGAGGCGCGGGCAAACGGACGTCGCGATTGGTTGTTCGGGAATCAATCCCCTCGTATCATATGCCGGGAAGAAGGATGCCTTCGGCTACGAACTCAGGGTCACCGAACCTGCCATCGTAGATGAGATAGCCGGGGCGGCTGAGCTTTCTATCGGAAAATTGGCCAAGATACCGGCCGCCCTCGTCAGGGGGGTCGGGTTCGTCCCGGGTGAACTTGGAGTGAAATCGCTGATCATGCCACGCGATAGGGACCTGTTCCGGTGAAATCTTGAAAGTGACGGCGGTGGCCGGGGGGACCGGCTCAGCCAAGCTTCTTCGAGGACTCCAGTCCCTCCCCGTCGACCTTACGGTGATTGCAAACGTCGGCGACAATATCTGGATTCATAGACTCTATGTCTGCCCAGATGTCGACATAGCCATGTACACCTTGGCCGGCATTGCAAACCCAAAGACCGGCTGGGGAATCAAGGGGGACACATTCAGCACTCTTTCTCAAATCTCTCGCATTGGCGGCGAGACTTGGTTCAAGCTCGGGGACAGGGACCTGGCAACCAGCGCCCTACGCACCGGAATGCTTCGCAGGGGCATGACCCTGACAGCCGTCACGGATAGGCTGCGGAAGTCATTCGGTGTCAAGTGCGAACTTCTCCCGGCAACTGACCAGAACCTCGAGACCCGGATAGACACGCCATTGGGAGACATGCATCTGCAGGAATTCTGGGTCCGCGAGAAAGGCGAACCCGAGGTGACCGGTGTGCACTACCGCGGGGCAAGCAGGGCCTCAATAACCGCCGAGGTAAGGAGGGCCCTTTCAGGTGCCGACAGGGTCGTAATCTGTCCCGCGAACCCGATAACGAGCATCGGCCCTATGCTTGCAATCAGTGGTTTTGCAAAAGAATTGGCAGGTTCCGACGCGCGTGTTGTGGCCCTGTCACCGATGGTCGGGGAGGCTCCCTTTAGTGGACCCGCAGGCAAACTGATGAAGGCGGCAGGGAGAAAAGCCGACTCTGTTGGCATCGCGTCGATGTATCAGAAGTTCGTCGATTGCATCGTCGTGGCGTCCGAGGACCAAGCCATGAAGAAACGGATTGAAGCATTGGGAATCGAATGCGTTACATCCGAAACCATGATGAAGAGTCGTGAGGACGAGCGAAGGCTCGCCCGGGAATTGCTCAAGGTTTGAAATCGCTCGTAATTCTGATTCCCGTGAAATCCAAGGGCGCGAAGTCGAGGCTGACCAAGCAGCTCACTGCTTCAGATAGGAGGAGGCTCACCCTTCTGATGCTCAATGATGTCCTTGACGTCTTCAAAATGACGAAGCTGATCAAAGACTGTTTCGTGGTCTCCCCCGACGCGGAGGTCCTTTCAATCGCTGAGCGTTCAGGCGCGGGGACCGTTAGAGAAGAAAGAGACATGGGGGTCAACGCGGCTGTGGAGAGAGGGATGAGAGATACGAGATCGGAGAATGTTATGGTAATCCCTTCAGACCTTCCATTTCTAGTGTCTTCCAATATCAGGCGTCTCCTCTCGCTGAAATCATCCGGCCTCAGGGTGGTCATGTCCCCTTCCATGGGTTTCGATGGCACTAACGCCCTCCTCTTCTCCAGGAATACGCCAATCCCGCTGAGCTATGACAGGAACAGCTTCTGGGGTCACCTGGGGTCTGCCGGAAGCGCCAAGCTTTCCGTGGGCATATACTCTGGTCCGGGGGTCATGTTCGACGTCGACTCTCCAGAGGATTTCCTGACCCTTGCCCGGTCGCGGGTCAAGCAGAGGTCGGTGGCCTTCGCAAATGAGGTGCTCCGATGACTGGGCTCTTGATCAAGAACTGCAGACTTGAAGGTTTGGGCACTGGTTCGGTCTACTCGGAGGCAGGAAGAATCGTCAAGGTCTCGGAAGAGGCCACTCAAAACGTCCCTGAGGGCACGGAGATTCTTGACGCGGGTGGGGGGTCACTTGTTCCAGGGCTGATTGACTCACACTGCCATCCCTTCGAATATGGCTGGCTCAAGAGAAACATCGACCTGAGGGGAACGACAAACATGACAGGTGTCCGCCTGAGGCTCTACTCGGGGATCCAGAAAGCGAAGCCCGACGAATGGGTCACCGGAATGGGTTGGGACCAAGAAACATTTTCAGACAGAAGAATGCCCAATCGATTTGACATTGATGATGTGAGCCCGGATAATCCCGTCGCTCTATCAAGAATCTGCGGGCACATCGCCCTTCTGAATGGAAGAGCCATCGAGGCCCTCCGGTTCCAAGAGCGGGTGGGGAGCGAGTATGAAAGAAGCCCGGCGGGGGAACTCACCGGCATTGTGAAGGAGGCTGCCCTTGCCGAGGTGTTCGAGCGGGTCCCCCGCAGCCCGGAGAGAGCCGCAGCGGACCTCCAATCGGTTGAGGTCGAAGCGGGACGCCTAGGATTGACGACCCTGCACTGCATCCTCTCCCCTGAGGGCTTCGCAGAAGAACTGGAAGCCTTGGCCGTCCTTCATTCGAGCGGGTCTCTTTCCATTCGCTTCAGAGTTTACATCCCACCCAAGGCCATGGACTACGTCGAAGGCAAAGGACTCAGGAAGAAGATGAGCAACGACCGGGTAAGACTAAACGGTGTGAAGATCTACGCCGACGGTTCTCTGGGTGCCAGAACCGCAGCTCTCCGCGAACCGTACTCAGACGACCCTTCCAACAGGGGAATTCTCAGACAAAGCGACGGGGAGCTGGCCGCGCTGGTCGAACGGATTGATGCCAAAGGGTATCAGGCAATTATCCATGCGATAGGAGACAGGGCCGTCGAGCAGGCGATAGACGCGCTGGCAGGGGTAGCCGGGGCAAAGAATCCGAAGAGGCACAGGATTGAGCACGCGAGCCTACTCCCGAAAGACCTTCGGTCAAAGATGGTTCACCACGGCATCCGAGCGACCGTTCAGCCTCTCTTCATAACGTCAGACACATGGGCGGCCGACCGCTTGGGCTCGGAGAGAGCACTCGACCTGTATCCCCTGAAGTCAATGCTCGAGGAAGGAGTGGTCGCCTCAGGTAGCTCGGATTCCCCGGTCGAGTCAATGAGCCCCGTCCTGGGAATGTGGGGGTCGATGGTCAGGGCCGGGCTTGCACCGGACGAGTCTCTGACCCTCACCGAGGCCCTCGGGCTCTACACATCGAACGCGGCCTCCAACGGATTCGACGAAACCGGTTCGTCGTTGGTGGAAGGGGGGAGGGCCGATATGACCCTCCTCGACTCGGATGTGGGGGGCATGCACCCCGCGCTATTCAGGAAGGTGGGAGTTGCTGCCACCGTCGCCGATGGCTTCGCCATCCATTCATTCGTCGGGGCCTAGGCCTTCTGGAACTTGCCCGACTTGCCGTCGTATTTCAGAAGCCCGGCGTAGATCGCCCAATGAATCAGGAGCATCCGTATAAGTGACTCGTTCAGCTCAGGCTGGTAGTGCC
The DNA here is from genome assembly GCA_027886975.1 of Nitrososphaerota archaeon. Taxonomy (GTDB): domain Archaea; phylum Thermoproteota; class Nitrososphaeria; order Nitrososphaerales; family Gagatemarchaeaceae; genus UBA183. The sequence goes on along the minus strand of JAPCJK010000048.1, from coordinate 1,170 downwards.
ATTTCAAACCCATCTCCGCGAGTGTATCTGTGACTCGAGAAGCGGTGACGGATTTGCCATGGGAGGCGAGCTCCAAGGCAGTGCGGAAGGGTTCGATTGTAGCTAACCTGTCCTTCAGCAACCTGACCTTGTTCTTGGACGTCTTCTGGAATTTCAGGCCGAGCTCGGTGAGGTGGACCTCCCCCTTGTCGGTCCGCACCAGCCCCAGCATCTCCGAGGTATCGAGGATTGGCAAAAGGACCGCCACATCGGCGCCCAGCTCGTCCGCCAGCTTTGGAGCATTAACCTTCCCACCAATGCTTCCTGTGATTTCGACAAGGCTGATCACCTGGCCCGCCCTTACATTGGCAGGCATGAGCAAAGCGGTAGGAAGTGGTCTGCGGGGCTCCGCCAATTATCTGTTCAACCCTCCGCCCTCCACCGGTGATTTAAGCAGGTCTTGGGCGATCATGATAGCAGCGCGTATACCTTGTCCACCCAAGCGAAGAATTCATCAGACTTCTTGTTCCTCGGTCGGGGAAGGTCGACCTTGAGTTCGCCAACAACATGGCCTGGCCTTGCAGAAAGGACTACGACCTTGTCAGCGAGTTCAATTATCTCCTCTACATTGTGACTCACCAAGATCACTGACTGCACTGATGTCTGCGGGTTGATTAGCAGCGTATAGGTTTCTTTTCGAAGCCTCTCCGCAGTGAGGTCGTCAAGAGAGCTGAAAGGTTCGTCCATCAACATGACCTTTGGCTCCGTCGCCAGAGCCCTTGCGACGCCGACCCGTTGTTTCATTCCTCCCGAGAGCTCCCCAGGATATACGTTCTCGAAGCCGGAGAGTCCCGCTATCTCAAGTGCGCTTGTCGCCTTCTCCATTTTCTGCGGGTCGGTCAAATTTTTCTTGGAACTAAGACCAAACAGGACGTTCTCCAGAGCGGTCCTCCAGGGGAGCAAGACAAAATTCTGAAACACAATCGAAATGTCATCCCTAGGACCTGTGACCTCAGAATCAAGGACTCTGACGCTGCCGGACGTTGGTTTGACAAGCCCTGAAACTATTCGAAGTAGAGTTGACTTGCCACACCCAGACGGTCCAGTAATGGCAACCAGTTCATCCTTGATAGCCGCTATTGACACATCAACGAGCACGGGCAAAGGCTCCTTCTCCTTGTGGTAGTCGAG
>JAPCJK010000047.1 GCA_027886975.1 Nitrososphaerota archaeon | reverse complement strand
CTGTCATGTTCAAGAAGCCGTGGAGCAAGACCGAACCAGACTACTTCTTGGAGACGGTCACCGAGTGGATAGTCTTCCCCTTCGAATTGGGCGAAGTGAGCAGGCAGAGGGCTGAGATGGAGGCCAGCAAGGAATCGCCCAGTCCGACTGCCTAGACAATGGACTTCAGCAACAAGCCGTTAAAGAACAGGATTAGCGCAACAGTTACTACTGCTAGGACAATCGTGAGACTTCTGTTAACGAGCTCTCCCATGAACTTCTTCTTCGAGGTGTAATACACCAGGGGGATCATCGGTAGAGGAATCATCAGGCTGAGAATGACTTGACTGTAGATTAGCAAGACCAAGGGACTGAGTCCCAACAGGAGGGCTATCGTCGTAGGGAAGACGTTAATGCATCTCGTGACTATTCTTCTTATCCATATGTTCCACCGCTTTCCAATCAGTCCCTCCATTACCACCTGCCCCGCTATCGTGCCCAACGCCGATGACGACAGTCCGGATGCAAGCAAGGTAAGCGCAAAGAGGACGCCGATTGCTGGCCCGTAAATCTGGCTCATCCCGGCCACGAAGCCATTGACGGTGAGGTTCACATTCACCCCGTTACCTTGGAAGAGCGGTATGGCAACGAGGAGTATCCCTGCATTGACCACCCCTGCTATGGTAAGGGCGATAATCGTCTCATTGCGGTGGAGTTTGTTTATTCCATGTTTCTGCTCGCGAGAGTGTGGATGATGATTCTCTTCTGTTGCCGCCGTCGTCATGTCCTTGATTGAAGCTGCCTTCCCCTTCCCCTCAATGATCGGCGTACCCAGTAGATCCATCTTGTTCTTCGAAAGCCAAGAGTGAACAAAGAGTGCGTGAGGCATTACGGTCGCTCCGATCATTCCAACGGCTATGAAGAGTGCAGCATTGTCCGGAGTAAGAGGGACAATAGAACCGTAGGCAACTTGCGCAAGGTCGAAGTTCCCTATGACAAGCAAATCGTAGAATATGCCTATTACTAATATGCTGATCAGAATGGCGAAGTACTGTTCAATCAAGCGGAACCTCCTCGTCATCATTGTCAGCAAGATGATGACGTCGAGGGCGCCAAATATGGCGCAATAGATGAGTGGGATGCCAAACAATATGTTAAGCCCAAGCACTGTCCCCAGGTACTCCGCAAGGTCGGTGGCAGCTATGGCAGCCTCTGCGGCGAGCCAGTAGGGAATTACATATCGTTTCTTTCCGCCAAACGATTGTCTGACGAGCTCCGCAAGGTGGGCGCCCGAGGCGATTCCGAGCTTCCCTGACAGGTACTGGAGTAGCATTGCCATGCCGGAAGCAAGCCAACCCGCCCAAAGGAGATCGTACTTGTAACCCGCTCCTGCTGCGAGGTCAGTGCCGTAGTTTCCAGGATCCATGTAGGCAATTGAGACCATCAGGGCAGGCCCGACCCAGCGAAGGAATTGCCAAAGCTGCTTTTGCGACTTGGTCGCCTGCACCTCACGAGGGGCCTCTTCGACTGGGGCCAGGGTCCTCCTGAAGGGCAGTCTCATGATAAGCGGCCTGGAATCCCCGAACACGGTATATAAGTTAGACATGTCTAACATATTTTCGAACGCAAAGAAATTCTCCGCAGGCCGAAATAGGCGCTCCACGGACCAACGAACCTTTTTGAACTCGGAGCGGCCAGCCCTGCGTGAGGGCAATGTCGAAGATGCTGCCGCCGAGGCGAGACGTCTCCCGGCTGGAGGATTATCTTGAGGCGATCTACAACCTGAACGAGGAGAAGGGTTACGTCAGCGCCGCCGACATCTCTGACAGGCTCGGGGTCAAGCCTCCCACAGTGTCAAACATGGTTGTAAACCTAGCCCGGAAAGGCTACCTCGAGCACGAGAGGTACCGGGGGATGCGGCTGACTCCGTCGGGGGAGAAGGTTGCGCGCTCTGTGATCAAAAGACACCAGGTCATATCCGACCTGATCTCTATGCTTGGAGTCGACGACCAGACAGCGTATGTGGATACCGAAGGAATAGAGCACCACGTCCACCCTAGCACGCTTAGAAGGCTGGAAAGGCTTGCCGATTATTTGAGGGAGAATCCCCAGACCCTGAGGGCCATCCAGAAATTCATCGAAGAGAAATAGGCGACGTCCTCGAATTATTCCGGTCCTTTGAGGACAGAAGAGAGGATTCGGTGGGTCAGCCCCCATACGACGTAATCCCCGACGAGGTACGCCGGCATCTCGATGGTCCTCCCCTCGTAGTTGAGCCTATAGGTTGACTTGCCATTCGGGCCCAAGAAGTCCTCAAGATTGACCCAGCGGTAGGATGCTACCTCCTCGTTGTGCTTTATGCCCACTGCCTGCTTCAGCAAGAAGACCGACGGGACAACGTCCATGGTTCCCGTGTGGGTGGTGGTGGCGCCCGCATAGCCTAGGAATTCTGCTGCCTTGTCAAGGTCGATTCCGACCTCTTCCATGGTCTCCCTGACCGCTGTGTCCCGGGCAGTCCCGTCCCCCTGCTGCATCTTTCCGCCGGGAAACGCGATTTGTCCCGACCATGGGTCGCCGGCACGTTCGGCTCGCTTGATGAGCAACACGCTCGGTGAATCCCTGTCTCGTAGTATGATTGAAACTGAGGCAAACCTCAAGCCCTTCGATTTCGGCTCCAGCGTCGTGAGGTTTTTCGCGACCTTTTCGAATATCTCTCTCCCCAAGTCGAAATATTGCGCCGAGCCCCCAATTTTAAATACGCATCGCGAAGCTCGGAGGGAGAAGCCGATATGGAAACGTCGAATGCAAAGGGTCATGCCGAGTCCATGGTGACTCTGACCGAGGCAAACTTCGACCAACTCACTTCAGGGGGGAGGCCTACTCTTGTCGATTTCTGGGCGGTCTGGTGCGGTCCCTGTCGCATAATGGACCCAGTGCTCGAGAAGCTCGCTGCGAAGTACTCTGACCGAGTGCTCTTCGGCAAAGTCAACGTCGACGAAGAAATGAACATCTCGTCCCGCTACCAGGTCTTCTCAATCCCGACCTTCATGATCTTCAAGAACGGGCAGCCGATGGACGCGGTCATAGGAGCCGTCGGCGAGGCGTCGCTCGAGCGTCTGTTGAAGAGCGCAATCGACGGCGGGTCATCCTCACCTCCCTAGGTGACCCTGGTCCCGTCCAACAGGAAGATGTCGGAATCCTCAAGGCGTACCGACCTCGACGAGAGCACGGGGCCGAACTCGAAGGACTTGCTCCGGTTGATTGGCTGGCCCCCGACGAGCCTGTTGAAGGGGGGCATGACAACGAGTTTACCGGTCCCCCTAGCTTTCGACTTGTAGCCCGCTCCCTCCATCAACTCCGCGACATCGTAGCCCGCTGTCACCCAGACCGCCTCCCTCGACCTCGAGCCAAAGGCGTCTCTCATCTCGTAGGTGAAATGTGAATGGCCAATTACAAGATTCTTGGTCGAAATGGCCTCCTCCGAGGGCCATGCGTGGCCGTGGGAAACCCCAACCCTCCCCCTGCCGCTGCCCAGCACAGCCCCATGGGACGGATGGAGGACGATTCGGGGCGGGAGGACGGTCTTGATGCTGCCATCGTGGTTCCCTGGGACGACTTCCACCGCCTCGAAGAGGTCGAGCATGGTGTCGAAAAACCAAGGCACGACCCCCCAGTCGATGTCCTCCACTTTGCCGACAGTGTGCTTGACGTCCCCCAAAACTGCGAGTCTCTTCGTTGAGTATTTCTCCGCGATGTTTCTTACCCTCTCCACCATCCTGACCGAATATGCGGGAAGGCGGAACCCCTTCTTCGCAAGCTCCTTTTCCAAACCTAGGTGCAGGTCTGAGATCAGCAGGGTGTTCTCCCCCGAACTAGAGAAGATGAGAGCTGCGTCGCCAGGAACTATCTTCAGCAAGCTACGCGATCAGCGGAAATACCTGGCTGCCCATGAAGTTCTTGAACTCCGAGAGTTCCATCTTGCTGAACCCTGTCAGAATGCAATTCCTGGTAAGCCCGAATACGTAGCCGTAAGACTTGCTCGTGAAGACAATGTACCACAGCTTCCCATGCGTCAGGTAGTCGCTATACAGACTTGTGTTTCCCAATTCAGCACCGTAGAGCGACAGCTTGTTGATGTTCGGCAGGTCCACGTCGGAATAGAAGATCACCTTCGTATCGCCAAAGTTCGCTTCGTGGAACTTCCTGAGAGTCTCTGGCTCTATCCGCGCCTCTACCACCTGGCCCAAGCTCATGAAGACCGCCTTGCTCATCTCGTTGGCTATGTTGTTGGCCCTGTTCTTCTTGTCGTAGACCGTAAGGAACATCCTATCTTTGTGTATGTTGAAGGAGAACGGGGCTTCGAAAGTCCTGGGCACTGGCACCGGTTTTCCCCGATGTGGTACGACGAAGACGGTGTCGAAGGAGAACTTGCCTTCCAAGAGTCCCTTGCCCGCGCTCAGGTCTGTGATCTCCGAGAGGAGCTTGAACTCCTTCGCCTCGACGCTGGTTCCGGTCTCGACCCTGAACGCCTTCAGTTTCTCGGCAAGGGTGTCCATGTCGTAGTTCTCCCTTACGAGGAATACCTTCCCTGCTAGTACCAAACAGATTCGCCCCGAGGTCTCCTGTTTATTGGCTTTCAGCTGCCCCAGAACTGCCTGGTGGTGACGAAACGGATCTTGGCCTCCAACAGGTCCCGGTAGAATGCTTCTTCGTCGTCGCGCAACTCGGCCAGAATCCTCGAAGCTGTCTGAGGGCCGATTCCATAGACAGTCTGGGCCACCACGGCCTTCTTCCCATAGGAAAGGACCAGGTCGGCGGACCTTCTGGCCCTCGAGAGCTCCGCCCGTTCCTCATCGGTAAGCTGTGTCTTCTCCTCCCGCTTCTTCATGAGGTCTGAAAGCTTCGCCGTCCCCCAGTAGCATGGCACGAGCAGTCCCGAAGAACAAACTCTGCACTTTGGTTCTTCAGGCAGGTCTCCGACCGTTGACACCCCCTGCTCTGCTCCGCACTTCGCACACAGGAGGCTGATTTCGGTCCCGAAGATGCTTGCCTTCATCCTCTGGTAGGAGGATTTGCCGAGCGAATCCGGGGCGACGGCCTCGGGGACCTCGAGGTATCTGTATAGCAGGCTGTAGGCTATGGGAGTTGGCCGGTCCCCTGCCTGGAAAGTCTCCACCGAAATCCCTCCCTTGGCCACGGCGACCAGGACCTCCTTCCCCTTCTGCATGTCGATGAGGTCCCTCCCAGTCTCCTGTAGCGCTTCCTCGAAGATAGGGGTCTTCTCGAATCTTGTTGGGAGTGAGCACAGGTTCGGGTGAGCGATGAGTTTCCCACGCTTCAAAGCACCGAACCTCTCGGCTACGTATTTGACCCGGGCAGGGAAAGGGAAGTTGCGCTGCGCGGCCACGGCATAGGTCCTCTCTAGCTCTTCAGGAGTCAGACCCATAAGTTCCTTTGCCATCGCCTTCAGGTCCAGCTCCTCCGTGTCTGCGGTGAGCTCCATTAGGAGTCTGTATCCGTCGAGCCACCAGACCCTGACGAGCCCCCTCCTCGACAGGATTTCTTCAAACACGTATGCGAAGGCCCTGTTGACGGACTCGCCAAAACAAAGATGAACTATGAGGTACTTCCCAAACCCCTCGAAAAGAACGAGCTTGTCCGAGGGAACCGGCGCCCCCATCTTCTTGTGCTCGGCGATTTCGTCGATTACGAGTGCCCGTGCTGCCGAATCGCCGGGAATTCTCTTGGCGGCAGCCTCGACCGCTCTGTCCCCTCTATCAAGCGCTTCAGAAATCTCTCTCCGCAATCGCCCGGTCTCCGTCGCCAGGTCGTACGGAATCGGGAGCATCTCACCGTCCCAACCGGGGACCGCGGCCAGCGGGTCCTCCACCGGGGTGACGTAGATCTTCCTGTCCTGGGCAATTTGCTCGACCTGCCACACCTTCCCCTTGCAAATGAAATGGACCCCGACCTTGGTCCTAAGTAGCACAAACTCTTCCCCAAGAATCCCGACCGTCTGGTTGGTCGACACGTCTATCACCAGGTACCTGGTCTCGTCCGGGATCATCGACAGGTTCTCGTAATAGTAGTCCCTCGTGAGCCTCGTCCTGGACAGCGTCTTCCCGTCGAAATGGATCTTCCTGAGATCCGAAAGGTAGCTGACAGTCCGGAGCAAGGCATCCTCCGGGAGTTCCATGAAAGGTGCGGCCTTTCTCACCTCAACAAGCAGCTTGTCCGAATCGATTGTCTCTAAGTCCATCAGGTAGCCGGCGACCTGGTGGGCCAGGACATCGAGCGAATTGAAGTAGGGCCTTGTGGGCTCGATTTTCCCCTCCGATGCCGAGAGTATGCTGGCCGCGGATTCCAGTATGTCGTCGGCCGAGACCGTCACCAGCACTCCCTTCGACACCTTCCCCAGACGGTGTCCGCTCCTCCCAACTCTCTGCACCAAACTTGTCACCTGTCGTGGTGACATGTATTGGACGACAAGGTCCACCGACCCGATATCGATTCCAAGCTCCAGGGTGCTCGTACATACCATCGCCTTCAGTTCTCCATCCTTGAATGCCTGCTCTACCCGTTCCCTTTCCTCTCTTGGGAGGGAGCCGTGGTGAACACCCACATCCTTCCTCAGCCTCGCCAGCTTCTCTCCAAGCATCTCGGCGACGGTCCTACTGTTCACAAAAATCAGTGTGGATGTGTGGCTCTCGATCAACTCGTTCATCCTAGAGAGGCGGGCCGCGAGGTCCGGTGCAGCGTAGGTCGCCTTTGCCGCTGACTGGTTCGATGGCTCCGGGACCGGGTATTCAATCGCATAGGTGAACTCCTTGGGCGCATCGGCCTTGACTATCGTCCTTTTCCCTTCTCCGAAAAGAAACCTCGCAGCGACTTCCGGGGTCCCCACCGTGGCAGACAGAGCAACGAGCTGGAAGCGTGGGGCCACTTTCCTCAGCCTCTGGAGTCCAAGGGTGAGCTGAACTCCCCTCTTGCTTTCCACGAGGTTATGCAGCTCGTCCACAACTACTGCCTTCACGTGAGACAGGTTCTCTCTCATCCTTCTCCCGGGGAGCACTGCCTGAAGCGTCTCCGGGGTGGTGACCAGCACATCAGGTGGGTGAGCGGACTGTCTTGCCCTCTGTGACTGCGGCGTATCACCGTGCCTGATGTCGACCGTCAGGCCCAGCTTGGCGCACCAGACTTGCAGACGCTTGAGCATGTCTCTGTTCAGGGCCCTCATGGGGGTGATGTAGAGCAAGGATATTCCCTCCCCATGACCCTCGGTCATCAGCCTGCTGAGCAAAGGAAGCAGCGCCGCCTCAGTCTTGCCCGAGCCGGTGGGCGCCACAACCAAGGCGTCCTCCCCCCTGGCAATCAGCGGCCAGGCCTGGACCTGAGGAGGGGTCGGTTCCTCAATCCCTGTCTCAGCCAGGAGGCCCCTCACAGCAGGAGCCAGCACTTCGAACGAGCTCGAAGCCAATCGTTCGCCGAACCGATTCCACTGATTTAAGCCCTTGGAGGAGAGGGAAGGGCGAAAGTGTTTCGGGGCATTTCTGAGAGCAATCTCTAAATGCGCCCCGAGTCTCCGCAGCCAAGAATCTTGTCAAGGAGTACGGAAGAGGTCTCCAAAGAGAGGCCTTCGCATCTAACCACAGTCAAGGAGATTATCCTAGAGAACTTCATGAGCTACGAGTACGCTCGCATTCCTCTCCGGGAAGGATTGAACCTGATCATTGGGCCCAACGGGGCCGGTAAATCCTCGGTCCTCCTGGCGATCTCCGTGGCCTTCGGACAGGCCTACACCGAGCGATCCCGAAAGCTCTCCGACCTCATACGGCGCGGGAAGGACATTGCCCGGGTCTCCCTTGTCTTCGACAACTCGCCCAAGGATGGCCGTCGCCCAATTCCCTACTCAAAGGCGGATACTTTCATGCTCAGCAGATACCTTAGACGGGACGGCTCATACTGGTTCGAGGCAGACTACAAGGAGATTGACAAGAGCGAGGTGGTGAGGCTTCTACAGGAGTTCGGGATAAACCCGGACAACCTGCTCATCATTATGCACCAGGGGATGATAGAGGAGCTTGGAGCGGTAACCCCCCAGGAGAGGCTGACGATGGTAGAGGAGGCGGTTGGGTTCTCGCAGTACAGGCAGAGAATCTTGCTCGCCGAGCAGGAGCTCAGCGGGCTCGTCGGCGAGGAGAGCTCCCTGCTGCAGCTGATTGACAACGCGAACCAGACCCTGGAATACTGGAAGCAGGTCTACGACCGTTACCAGGAGAAGAGGAGGCTGATAGAGCACAGAGACCTCCTGGCCAAGGAATTGCTTTGGAGCGCCGAGGCCAAGCTCACGAAGTCCCTCCAATCCGCTGAGGAGAAGATAATGTCGAAGTCCAGGGCCCTCGAGGACCTGAAATCTCAACAGGTCGAGGTCTCAGCAGACGCAGACCAGACCCACCAGACCCTCCTGGACAAACAGGTCGAGCTCAGGAAACTCTACTACGCCCTCGTCAGGGCTGAAAGCGAGCGAGCCAAGGACGAGTCGGCGCGGGCCGCGTATCAGTCGATAAAGGAAGACATCACTGGGCTTTCGAACACCATCGACGAGATCCTCGGTTCGAGCCAAGACAGAAACGTCAAGCGACTCAAGGAGCTTTCTAATTACATCGGGGGCAAGGGCGCTGCCGCCGAGGAAGACGCCCTGAGGCGGAAGTCCGAACTGGACAGAGAAGTCTCGTCGCTGCAGCCCGAGATAAGCAGGACCGAGGAGCTGATCAAGCGAACCATGGACAGCCACATCTCTTTCAGAGTGAAGTACGAGGTCCTTGCTTACAGGATCAGGACAACGGAGTCAGACCTCCACGACCTCGAGAGGACCTCGAGGGAATACAAATCAGAGCTGGAGAAGCTGGCACCAGACCTTGAGAAGGCAGGGCAAAGGATCGAGACGGTGCGACAGCCTTACGAGGTCTCCGAGGAGCTCAAGCTGGTCTCCGCCCACATCCAGAAGATGCAGGACGTCCCTGACGACGCCGAAAAAATCTACAATGACTACTCAGGCAACATCGAAGAACTCAAGGTCAAATTGGCGCAGCTTCAGGACAACAAGAAGTCCATGCTCACGGAGCTAGACTCGCGGAAGGACGTCTGGAAGAAGGCGATGGAAGATCTGGTCGAATCGATAGACCCACCGTACCAGGCCGTCCTTTCTGCTGCTGACGCGAGCGGGTTCGTCAAGTTGGAGCAGGGAGCGAACATCGAAGACGCGGGACTGAACCTTTACGTCGGGTTCCGAGGCGGTGCCCCATCGACCCTCGACCCATTTACCCAGAGCGGGGGAGAGCGGTCGGTCGCGCTGATGGCATTCATACTTTCGCTACAGGCGAGGATAGTGTCTCCGCTGAGGGCCATGGACGAGTTCGACATCCACATGGACCCGAAGAACAGGGAAGCGATGTTCAAGATGATACTCGCCCAGATGAAGCAAAGGGAGGCATCCCAATACCTTGTGATCACCCCCTCCATCCTGACCGTCTTCGACAGGAGCGCCCACGTAATCACCGTGCAGGCAGTCCACGGTTCATCCGAGGTAAGGGAGCTCAAGTAGGTTGGAACAGGAGAAACTGGAAGAGATTCTGAGGGTCATCGAGCTCTGCAGGGACGTCGAGTCCAGCAGCGCGAACCCCTTCGACGTCGACATCAAAGAGAAGATCTCTCTCCTCAGGCTTCGCCTGCCCGAGTGGAAGTTTCTTGACGAGCTCCTTGTCGACTCCGAAGCGATGCTGGAGCTCGCCCAAATAGTCAAGCTCCAGGACGAATGGCTTAAGCACAGAGCCTCATCACTCTACATCGACCCCCTCCTTATCCAACTCAAAGTGAAGTTGCTAGCAAAGGAGGCTTTGTCAGAAGCGTTCATCAAGAGCTGGCACCCAGTGGCCCAGATTGACCAGATTTCTCCCAGGGGGCTCGAGAAAGCGTTCGTCTACTGGCGAGACTTGACCTCCATGTCTGACCGCTTCAAGAACCAGTTCGGTACCTACGGGACCAGACCAGGTACCGTCGACTACACCGAACTCGTCAGTCTCGGCATTTTCACCCCGGAGGAATTCGAAGGGACACTGACCGTGCTCCACGATGAGCTCCTGCAAAAGTCGAACGGGGAATGGGTGGACTACCATCAATTCATCGGAGATGTGAGCTTCGAGGACAAGGTAAGAAGGGCGTATCTGCTCGCCTTTTTGATCAGCGAGGGCAAGGCTCTCCTCAGGACCGAGCCCCTTAGCGGGAAGATCTGGACCATGGCTGTGGCCGAAAAGGCAAAGGGTGCTCCCAAATCCGTCGCCATCTCGATTACGGGTGAGGGCTAACGGAGTCGGACACCGCCGACCGGGCCCTGCTCGAGAGGAAGGTGAGGAAAGCATTCCAGGTTCTGGTCCTTCAGCGGGGTCGTAACCCCGGCGTCAAGGGCTGGGAGATGAGGCGACACCTGGGGCGGGACTACAGGAAGATAGTCGAAGTCCTCACCGAGGACGTGGCCCCCATGGGCCTCGAGGTCTTCGAAGTGAAAGGCGCCGATGGGTCGGAGGACTCGTCGCGATTCTTGCTCAGGTTCAAGGAACCTCCTACCGTGAGCGAGGCCGAGACCTCAGGGATCAGAATCGACGACCTTGCGGTCCTTGCAGCCACGATCGCGTTCATCAACTCTAAGCAGGGCCGAGTGGCGCGGCGGGAGGTCGAGCAGTTCCTAAGAGAGAAGTTCCCGAGGTGGCGCGTCGACTATTCCCTCGACAGGTACGTCAAGAGAGGGTACTTGGAACAGGACGAGAGAACGATGTTGCACATCGGCTGGAGGACACACGCTGAGGTTGATGAGAAGACTCTGATGACCTTGATTCTCTCTAGGGCTCAGGAAGCGGCGAAGAAGTAGCGCCTACGAAGCGAGTCCCTCTCCCCTTCGATAATCAGTTCGACCAGGTCGATCCCCTCCTTCCGCATCTTGGCAGCAAGGGCCGTTGCGTCGACAAGTCTGATCCCTCTCCCCGCCAGGAGCATGTCTACGGCATGCCCGTACTCCTTCCTGAGCTCAGCCGACTTCCTCAGGGCCTCAACAAGCTTGAGCTTGCTCCCTCGAATGTCTGTCCTGCTCCTAGCTTTCATCGCCAAAGAGAAAACGTTCTCGTAGGAGTCTGTCGAAAGCCCGAGAGCGACTTTCCCGCAGATGGGGCACTTCTCGAGACCCTCTAGGTCCGCCACCTTCCGCAATTCGAGGAAGTTCCAGCAGCTCGTGCAGACAACGACTAGGAACGTCTCGTTTACCCGCGCCCTGGTCGACTGCTTCAGGAGTGCCCTCAGCCTTTCAGGCGAGACGATCTCCCCCCTTCTGCTGATCTCCTCCACCCCTATCCGTGCGATGGGGGTCAGCCCGTCGTACTCTACGAGCTTGACTTCGATCGCCCCGGCCGCCATTTTCTCTACAACATCAACGGCCCCCGGAAGGTCGAAGTCGTCGTGGAAGATCATGCTCATCGCTTCCTTGAACACAGGCGTGTCCCTTAGGGCCTCGATTATCCCCGAGATCGATACGCTCGCGTAGTCCGCGTCCTTGGCGATGGCCCCGCACTTCTTTCCGGCGTGAATCAGGCGTCGCTTGAATATCCCGCTTCTCTCGACCGCCTTCACAGTGGCATCCCTGAGGTCGAGCTTGGGCAATTCCTCAATCACCTCCATCACTGTCGCCGGGGATACGTCAGCCTCGATGACGATACGATACGGGTCTTGGTGGACCGCGACCGACTGGCCGATGCGTTCGGAAATCAGGTGACCAAGCACCCTCGCCAGCAGCCTATTCACCCGATGCCCGAGGGCTGCTTGGATTACCAGATACCTGTCCCACCGTTCGATGGTAACCAGCCTCTCCGACGGGATGGGGAGCTTTGCCGAGTGCTGCTCAGCCACTTCTTTCAGGGACTCTACCAACGCCTCCCTCGGTACAGGATAGGTCCTGCAAAGTTCATCGAGGTAGCTCTCGTCCGTCCCCTTCTCGAGCTCCTCCGCGTACCTCCTTCGTACTGCTCCGACCTCCGCCGCCACCTCTCGCGGGACCGGTATCTCGTCCCCGACCCAGTTGGGGACGGACCCCGTGGGGTCATCTTCGGCCTTCACGTAGACCTTGTTCCCGTAAATCTGCTCTATCTTCCAGCAGCGCCCGGCCTCCACGAATTTCACTCCGACTTCTCCGTACTCGGAGACGAAGGCCTCGTCCAGTGTCCCGACGAAGTTGTCCCCTTCGATGACGAGGTATTGTTTTTCATCGGGAATCATCGACAGGTTCTCGAAGTAGTACGAGAAGAGAGGTTTGACGTCTCTTGCCCTGAAGACTTTCCCGTCCGATTCGCTGTAGTAAGCTAGCCTCGGATACCTTTCCCTCATGTAGGTGAGGACTTCCTTCAGCTTCGGACCGTCCATATCGGCGAAGGAATAGCTCCTCTTGAACAGCGCCAAAATGTCCTCGAAGTTCCAGCTGCTCTGTTCGATGAGCAATCCAGCTACTTGGTGGATCGCGACATCGTAGGGGGCGAAGACGGGTTCAAGGGGTTCAAGCTCCCCCATCACCGACTTCCTACAAAGTACAGCCGCCTCGAGAGTGTCGTCGGAGTCCTGCGTTATTACTAGCCCGTTCGATACTTCGCCAACTCTGTGGCCGCTCCGTCCGACTCTCTGGATTAGCCGGGTCACCTGCCTGGGGGAATTGTACTGAATCACGTAGTCCAGGAAGCCAATGTCAATTCCGAGCTCGAGGCTGCTGGTGCAGATCACTCCGTGGAGCTTCCCATCCTTCAGGTTCCTTTCCACCGCCTCCCTTGTTGCCTTCGATAGGGAGCTATGGTGGATCCCTATCGGGAAGTTCGGGTCCCAGACCCTAAACCTGCTGGACAGAGCCTCAGCTTCAGTCCTCGTGTTCGTGAATATCAGCACCGACCTGTACTTCTCGACCAACTCCCTGATCGTCCTCAGCCTGGCCGCGACCTCAGGGTAGGAGTAGATCGCATCGGCAAGTATCCTGTCGTCTCCGGTTGCTCTTGGTGCCACGACCTTCAGGGAGAGGCTCTTCTCCACTGGCACCCTGACCACTTCGCAACTCCGCCCTTGCCCGACCAAGAATTGGGCGACCCTCTCGGGGGATCCGACCGTCGCAGACAGGCCTACTATCTGGAACTCCTTCTCGGCCGCGTCCCTTAGCCTCTCCAGACCGACGCTGAGCTGGCTACCCCTCTTGTCCTCGGAGAGTTCGTGGACTTCGTCCACGACCACCCAACGCAATTTCGCGAGGTTCTGCCTGATCCTCCTGCCGACCAAGAGAATCTGAAGTGTCTCGGGTGTTGTAATCAGAATGTCAGGGGGTGCGAAGCTCATGTTGGTCCTCTCCGCCTGGGAGCTGTCGCCGTGCCTCACTCCTAGTCTAATGTCGAAGCGTTTGCACCACCACTGCATCCTGTCCAGCATGTCCCTGTTCAGGGCCCGGAGGGGCGTGATGTAGAGGAGCTTCGTCCCTTTCTCCCTCGGCTGCCCTTCCCTCACCATAGCGTCGAGGATTGGGAGGAGTGCAGCCTCCGTCTTCCCTGTCCCCGTCGGCGCCATCAGAAGTGCGTTCTTCCCTTCTCTGACTATCGGGAGTAGCTTTGCCTGAGGGTCGGTCGGAGACTCGAAGCCTCTTGCCTTTAGCGCCTCAACGAGAGGCTGGGAAAGGAGCTGGAATACATTTTGTTCAGTCAAGAATACTCACCTAGGCGCATGGATAAGATGAAAACCAAGAAGAAAACCCAATACCTCCATTCTCCTCCAATAAGTTTGCGGTTTTGCCATAGGCCCGCTCCCTCGCCGGTATCTCTCTGGCACGCTCGCTCCACTCGCTCGGTAGGGGCGCTAGGGCGGGCGAAGGGGGCATGGGTGTCAGAGTAGCTTTCTGCGAATACCGCTCAGGGTCACATAAGAATAGGCCAAGATGATTTCAACCACTACAACTGCGACCGCCCCCACCGTAGTAAAAGGAACGAGCAACAACGGCAAGTCGATTAGGAATCCGAGCACACCGAGCAGAAAACAATACACGGCGAAATCGGCTTTCGGACTGTCAATGTCAGCGGTTCCCGATGCTACTTGTTGCATTGATAGGCTCGCCACGATGAAAAGGGTGCTGGTTATTGCAAGCGACGTTGCTACGATTACAAAATACCCCTCTGCCGGAATAATCCAAACGGGAGTGTTGAAGGTTGACGCCGAACTGAGCACCAATACCAAACCTGTGAACGAGATTCCACCCAAGAATCCTGCGGTCGAAAGGGATTGTTCGTGAATCTCTCTCTTGGATTTATCACTTGGCTCATCAGAGGAAGAAGCACTCACTAGGAAAGGGGGACGCACGAACCTGTTATTTCATGCCTTCGTCAGATTCCCGGGATTGACCTTCTAGCGCAGTTCTGACTGTGAACAAAAATAGCAGCGGGCCGGAGAAATCTTGGGATGGGGGTTGCTAGAAAGTGTGTTCTTCGATGTATCCGCAGAAAGAGCACTTCGTCACTTCGGTTCTGTGGCCGCCTCTAATCTTGCTAGAGACGAGCACGAATTGACCTGCTCGGTGACATGACGGACATTCTCGTAAAGGACGAAGGTTCAGGGCGTTAACCTGCTTTTTCCTTCGGTGGAGTTCGTGTGGGTATCACCGTCTTGTAGTGGTATCCTTCGCCGTCGCTTGCTGAGCTAGGCTGACTAGTTCCCAAAGACTCGACGCATGAACCGTAGATACAACCCTTGGCCTGTTCGGAGTTTAGGTGGTTGACCGACCCAACTGGCTTTCATAAGATAGAAGTATGCTGCCAACATCGCCGTCCAGAAGTTAGCGTGAAGGATTACAATCGAATAAAGAGAACCCAACACGAGAAGCATATTCCAGAAGACCCGTCTTTGATACACGTTCCTGAATACTCTCAGTTGCATGGGATTACCTAGTAGTGGAATCGTATTTAATCCTAAGCCATGAAACTTGGGGATGAGGGGCGGTAAGCTGTCTGGGTGGATAGGGCGGTTTAGTGGGCGGGTTCCGCTTTCTTGGCCTGCGCCGCCTTCCAATCGAAGTAGAGTATTACAAAGCCCAGAACAATGATGAGGATAATCAAGACCCCTACGGCGTAAACAAGCAGCTCTACGTCGCCGTTCAGCTGGGCCACCAAGTCCCCTCTCGACACTTCTGCGGCTATCAAACCCAGAAGTATGGTAGTGAGAAACCCGAACGCCGCGAACACCAATGTGACCAAGTCCCTGTATGTGGTGGCTAGGGCGGCATAGTAGTCCGAAGAAGTGTCTGTCACGGCTTGTTCTTGTAGGCGTTCTAAGTTAAGGATGAGCCTTTTTTGCAGGAGCCGCGTCACAACCTGACAAGTTCGATTAGCTGACCAGTTGGGGCCACGCCAACAGAACAGAGCCGACGGCAATCAGACCGAAGGAAAGGGCGTATGACATCGCGTCCGTGAACTGCGGCTTTGTAATGTGCTCTCGAAAATGTTCATTCACCCACGCCATGTCTCGGCCAGTGACCCGTTTTTCTTCGGCTTTCGCTGCTCTCTTGTCTTGTGGCTCCAACGCAGGATAAATCCCGAAGAACGCGCCGACCAAAGTCAAGACTAGACCGACGAAAGCTTCAATCAAGGTTCCCCTTCGAGTCCTTCTGCTCCCGGCATTGACAGTCGTTGTGTAGAGCAGCCAGATAAGACTGAACTCGTTCTAAGGGAGCTAAACCCTTAGAATCAGACCCAAAACAGTCGCCAATAGCGTTGCCAGTTCAACAATGAGAATTAGGTTCTCTCTATTGAGAGGTGAGCGCTTCGGCCCGATTAGAATCCTCACGTGGGGCAAGAAAACTCCTTTGATTTGTGCTGCGAACCCTATGACCCAAACCACTCCGAAAATTCCTATTGTGGCAGCAAGAGAAATGCTAGTCTTGGTCAAGAAGTCGAAGGCGAGTGCAACTAGTATTATTACAGCCGATGTCGCAAAGGGATAGACGGCACTGAATCTCCAATACCACGGACTCCGTTCTTCGAGAAACTTCCGAAGCTGTTGGAATTTTCCAAGAACCCATGTTTGGTCTGTCCCTTTGACTGTCAGACTGATGAAATTCCGATACATTGTGATATCGACTGATTTGTTGATGCCTCTT
>JAPCJK010000046.1 GCA_027886975.1 Nitrososphaerota archaeon | reverse complement strand
GGCCTGAAAGGAGCTCTTTGGTCATCGTTTCAAGCCTTTGAGTGTCTGAGCGTGATATACGAGGTATTGAAGCGGTGTTTCCCAGCTCGCAGGCTGCATCGGCCCCCGCTACAAAGAGGAGGCGCTGGACCTCCACCAATGAAGCGTTCAGTTTCCTGTCCCTTGAACCTGCCACCACGAAGCCGAGAACGCTGTTTAGCTCATCGATGGTGCCGTAGGCTTCGACTCGCGGGTCGTCCTTTTGAACGCGTTTGGCTCCATAGAGTGATGTTTCACCCTTATCGCCTCTCCCAGTGTACACGAAACGCCCGTGCGCTGACGCGGGCTTTTAACAATAACAGGACCGCCGCCGGTCGCAGCCAGTCTGCCATCGATTGGTGATTCTTTTTGGTCAACGAAAGTAGCATTCTTGGTCGTGGAATTTCCAGTCGGAACTTTCTTATGGTAATGAACCAAGACGGCGGAGGCGAGTTAGACAACGGCGTTCGAGAATCAGGAAATTCACTTGTTCACACCACAGGAAGCTTCGAAACTCCTCCCCGACATAAGACCGAAGGTCAAAGAATTAATCGAACGCAAGAAGGTCATTGCGACTCTTCACACTGAAATTGAGAAGTACAACCTCCTGGGCTTCAAGCCCGCTGATGTTGCCGAGAAGGCTGGCCAGCTTGACGCCCTAGTTGAAGACATGACAAGGAAGATTGCCGAACTGGAGGACCTGGGGGTACAGGTGAAAGACCTTGAGTTCGGCCTTGTGGACTTTCCGGCCGAGAGGTATGGGGAGAACGTGATGCTTTGTTGGCGTTACGGGGAGCCCGAGGTCACATTCTGGCATAAACACAACGAAGGATACAACTCAAGAAAGTCTCTGAAGATTCAGGTAATCCAACCCTAGTCAGACAGAAGACGTTTTGCGTTCCCTGAAAGCAGCTTCGCAGCCACACCTGGCTTCAGGCGTCCTTTGAGATTGGCTTCGAAGTCCCCAAGCCACTCTTTCTGTCTCATCATCGGGTAGTCGGTCCCAAAGAGAAACCTGTCCTGAAGAGGGCCGTTGAGATAGGGGAAGACGCTCTGAGGGAGATACTTCGGCCTCCATCCGGACACGTCGATGAAAACGTTGGGATTGCGGAGGGCGACGGCGACCGCCACCTCGGGCCAAGGCCAGCCGAAGTGAGCCATAACGACTTTCATGTCTGGGTAGCTCTGGCAGACCTCGTCGAGGAGCTCGGGCTTGCTGTATTTTATCTCGCAGTCCCCCAGGCCGGTGGTTCCGGTATGGAAGAGTATCGGGACGCCCGAATCTTCGCAGAACTCGTAGAGTGGATACATCAGGCGTTTATCGTTCAGGTAGACGGAGTTGGCGCTGCTGTGAATCTTAAGGCCGCGCATTCCGAGTTTCCTGACCGCCCTCTTCAGCTCACGCAGTGCGTCTCCGCCAGCGTTTGGGTCGACCCCGGCGAATGGGACTAACCTGTCGCCGGACCTGGCTGCTATGCCTGCGACCTCATCGTTCTTCATGGTGTAGTTCTTGAAATTTTGATTCTTCGTTGCGTGGGTGTCCTGTCCGAGGATGACAGCCCGGGCAACCCCTGCCTCCTCCATCTCTACGAGAAGCTGGTCCGTTGTCTCAGGAAGCTCCGAAACGTCAAGTTTGAAGAAGTCGCATGCTTTCATGATCGGGCCGTTCCGCTTCATGAAGGCCCTCGTCCAAGGGTGGACGTGGACATCTATGGACAAACCTTCGGCACGCCCTTCCGTCTAACATTAAGTTTTATTGCTAGGCCGTTTCGAATAAGACCGTGAAACCGGGAAACGGGGAACTTAGCGAAGGGGACAGGGCACCAGACTTCGAGTTGCCCTCGTCGTCGGGGAAACCAGTGAAACTGAGTTCCATGAGAGGAAAGAGTGTCGTTCTTTACTTCTACCCACAGGACGACACCCCAGGATGCACCCGGGAGGCATGCGCATTCAGGGACAACCTCCCGAAGTTCGGTGGGCTCGACGCTGTAATCCTTGGAGTGAGCAAAGACTCCTTGGCGTCGCATGAGAAGTTCATCAACAAGTACTCGCTAAATTTCACGCTTCTGAGCGACGAGGACCTTGTGGCCCACAAGCTGTATGACACGTGGAGGGAAAAGAACAACTACGGGAGGACTTACATGGGGACCGAGCGTTCCACCTTCGTAATCGATGGAAAGGGGAAGATCAAGAAAATCTTCAGGAGGGTGAAGGTCGACGGCCATGAATCCGAAGTTCTCGCCGCGCTGCAAGCCTAGGAACGCCCCGAGTTGGGTTCGTTCTTCGCGGGAATCAAGGCAGGGACACTAAGCGGAATTTTGTATCTGGGCGGGATGGCTGCCTTCAATGCCGTGCTTCTTTACACCCTTAAGCCTGATGTCCTGACGGTTATTCAGCAATCATACTCGTTGACTTGCGCCCCTGTGGCCTCAGTCAACGCCACGTCGGTGGAAGATTGCTTCGCGTCGGTGGTAGCTGTGGACGTCCCCTACCTCGCCTTCGTCGGATTTTTCGTCGCCCTTCTATACTCCGGACTCTTCGGCCGATACTATGATTCTCTCCCAATGAAAAGCTCGACTCTGAAAGGGGAGACAATAGCTGCTGTGGTCGGCGTCAACCTTGTCATCTTCGGGTTCGCTGGTTTCTTCTTCAATTCAGAAGCGGCACTTGCCACTGGTGGATTCCTCGTTGCCTGGACCATCGTCTTCGGATACTTACTAGGAAGACTGTACAAGAAGTACACTAGGGTGGTGGAGTTTCAAAGCCAGGACCCTGATTCTCTCAAGGTTGTCGTTGACGGGAGGGACTTCACGGGCAAGTCGAGGACCTTCGCCCTGACGTCAAGTCACAACGTCAGAGCCGATGTCTCAGACGATGCATCGTTCAAAGAGTGGGAACCCACAGGGGGGATCAAGATCGAAGACCCTAGATCCTTCGAGAGCCTCATGGAGGTAAACGGCGACGGTGTTTTGACGGGGCGAGTAGGCAAGAAATATTAGACGCGCGACGAACTTCAGCCCCACCTCTAGTCGATGGTTAAATATCGAAGGGCAGGTCACTCCCTTCAATGCTGTTGATAGCTGCCCCTGACGAGGCCTTTTGTCTGAAGACCCAAGCGCACGTTCCTGCGAGAGTCGGGTCGAACATGATTTGCTACAGGTGCGGGATGTTGCTCGGGACGGCCGACGAGCCGAAGCTCGGAACTCTTCTCGACTACTAAGGACTCTTCCCGAAAAACTGGTTCAGAGACCTGAACCCGCGTTTGACGTAGAAACGGGTGGCTATTTCGTTTTGGGATGGAACGTCGGCAACGATGATCTGCGCCCCCATTTCCTTTAGCTTGGCGGAGGCTTGCTTGATCATCTGGTTTCCAAGCGCCTTCCTCCGATACTCCGGTAGGATGTAGAAGTCAGTGACGAGGCCTTCCACATGTGGGTCGTAGAATATCCGCTCGCGCATCTCCGCCCTGAGGACTCCGACTATCTTCGACCCATCCGCAGCGACCAAGAGAAGTTTGTCTGGCGACCCTATGGTGGAGACGATGTACTTTTCCGCCCTGGACTTCGCGTCTTCGACGACGGCGAAGAGCGGGTCGAATTCGTTGTTGAGTCTCTTAGTCCTCACGACAAGGTCTGCAATGGAGCTGGCGTCTCCCTTCAGCGCGCGATGAATTTGGATGGGCGTGGTGCCTTGGGGTCCGGAGGCACTCGATTTACGCCTATTCTGGGGGGTCACGAATTATCCCGCTTCTCCGAAGGCTGCTCATGACCTTTCGCGAGTGTTCAATCATCTCCATCGCCATCCGGAATGATTCTTTTCGGGACAGCCTTCGCCTCGCCTGCCCTTCTCTGACCGCCGCCTGGCTCACTGCCGCAGCCACCCTCGGGTAGACCTCCCACTGAACCATGGTCGGAATGATGTAGTTCTTGCTCAATCCCCTTTCCTTGGCAAAGGCCGCAAGTTCCTTCGCCGCGTCTATCACCATCTGGTCTGTGATTGTCCTGGCCCTTACGTCCAAGGCCCCTCGGAAGATAGCAGGGAACAGCAGACTGTTGTTTACCTGGTTGGGGTAGTCGGACCTGCCGGTGGCCACGACCTCGGCGCCGGCTTTGTGGGCGGCGCCAGGAAGCATCTCAGGGACGGGGTTCGCTAGGAAAAACGTGATAGCTCGCTTATTCATCCTGGAAACCTGGTCCCGAGTGATTGCGTCGGGTCCCTGGCCTGCTGCAGCCACGAGCACGTCGGCACCTTCGAGAGCTTCCTCGAGCCCTCCGGTAATTCTGTCTCCGTTGGTATGGATAGCAATCTCGTATTTCCATTTGTTTTTGAGCATCAACTTGTCGACGTCCTCCCTTTCCGGATAGAGAATACCTTTCGTGTCAAGCACGACAATGTCCCGCGAGTCGACCCCCGCCTCGACGAGGAGCCTTTCGGTGGCAATGTTTGCGGAGCCGGCCCCGAAGAGCACGATGCGGGACCCCTTGAGTTTTCTGCCAGTGACTTCCAACGCGTTGTAAAGGGCTGCCAGAGTGACCCCCGCCGTCCCCTGCTGGTCGTCGTGCCAAACGGGAATTTTCATCTCCGCACGCAGACGGTCGAGGACCTCGAAGCACTTGGGGGACTCAATGTCCTCAAGGTTGACCCCGCCTAGCGAGGGCTCGAGGGCCTTCACGAAGGAAATCAGTTCTTCCTCGCTCCCAACCCTAACAGGAAGCGGGATGGCGTTGACTCCGCCAAGATAATTGTAGATTAGAGCCTTCCCTTCCATGACCGGGAGAGCGCCTTCTGGACCGATCTTCCCGAGTCCGAGGACCCTGCTCCCGTCGGTCACAACGGCCACCGTGTTCCACCTACCGGTGTAGTCGAAGGATAGATCGGGGTCCGCCTCGATTGCCTTGGAGACCGCGGCCACCCCGGGAGTATACCAGATCGCGAAGTCGTCGAGCGACCTCACGGGGACCTTGGGTGCGACTTCCACCTTCCCAGCGTAGAATTTCGAATAGACGAGGGCCTTCTTGGATGAATCCTCTGCCGGTTTGGGTTTCCGCAAGTTTGCCAACCGGCCGGTCTGTGCTATTTGTGCTCTTTGAGGGCAGGCATTGCCTGTGACCCCAGGCTAAGGGCTAGGTTTAACGTCAGGCGGCGAAACTCGCTTCTGAATGGCGAAAGACCCGGTCTGCGGGATGAGCGTAGTCGAAGGTCCTGCAGCCCTCAAGGCAGATGTGAAGGGCACGACGTTTTACTTTTGCAGCGAAGCCTGTAGATTAGAGTACGTCATGCCTCAGAAAGAACTGGCAAAACTCAAGCGGACTGTCGCATTTGGGGCAGTCCTAACCATGCCCATCCTCGCGCTCACCTATCTGCCTATCATCAACACGCAGGTCGCAAGTTACCTGCTTCTGATACTGGCGTTACCCGTTCAGTTCTATGTGGGGTGGAGGTTCTACCGTGGGACGTACCACTCACTAAGGGCCAGGGCGGCAAACATGGATGTTCTGGTTGCCGTTGGGACCTCAGCTGCCTTCGGGTACAGCGTAATCGAGGCGCTCTTCCCGTCGGTCTTCGGGGTCCAAGGTCTGTACTTCGATGCCGCCGCAGTCATCATTACGCTGATCCTAACGGGGAGGCTCCTTGAGCACTTGACGAAGGACAGGGCATCCGAGTCGGTAAGGAAGCTCGTGGAGCTGAGGCCCAGAGTGGCCCACCTGGTAAGAAAAGAAGGTACCGTGGAAGTTCCGGTCGAAGCCCTCGCCGAGGGGGATGTCGTCGAGGTAAGACCTGGGGAAAGTATCCCGACAGACGGTGTAGTAAGTGATGGCAAGTCCCAAGCTGATGAATCACTTCTGACCGGGGAAAGTTCGCCAATCGAGAAAGAGCCTGGGAGCCAGGTTATCGGAGGCTCAATCAATTCCGGAGGAAGGCTCCTAATCAGATGCACCGCGGTGGGCCAGGACACTGTGCTTGGTCAAATCACAAAGCTCGTCGAGGAAGCCCGGGCCGGGAAGGCGCCCATCCAGAGGCTGGCCGACAGGGTCGCAGAGTACTTCGTCCCTATGATCCTCGTTTTGGCCCTGGCGGCTGCGGCAGCATGGAGGTTGGTGGGGGGGGTCTCTTTCGCGACGTCAGTGCTCGTTTTCGTTTCCGTCGTGATTATCGCATGCCCGTGCGCGCTGGGAATCGCGACGCCTGCTGCCCTCCTCGTGGGGACGGGCAATGCAGCAAAGAGAGGAATCCTCGTCAAAGGGGGCGAAGCGGTCGAAGCTGCCTCCCACGTAGACACCATACTTCTCGACAAAACCGGAACCTTGACCGAAGGAAGACAGACCTTGGTCGAAGTGATAGGCGAGGACAGGAATGGTATCCTCCGTGCAGCGGCGTCGGTCGAGTCAGCCTCCGAGCACACCATCGGCAGGGCGATAGTGAGAAGCGCTACTTTGGAGGGTTTGCGTCCCGAAAGTGTGAGTGATTTCGTCTCCGTCCCTGGTCTTGGGGTAAGCGGAATGGTGGGGGGACATCAGGTGAAGGTCGGGAGAAGGGACTTCGTCGGCTTGAGCGATACCTGGGAAGGGGACCCTGCGGTGGCTAGGCTTAAGGCCGAAGGGGACACGGTGGTGTTTGCCTCGTTGGATGGCAAATTCGGCGCAATCGCTGTCGGGGACGCTGTGAGGAACGAAGCGGCAACGGCGGTGCGCGAGTTGTCAAACATGGGACTTTCGGTGATCATGTTCACGGGAGATGACCAAGCGACAGCTGAAGCAGTTTCCAAGAAGGTTGGGATTTCACAGTACAAGGCGGGACTTTCGCCGGCGGACAAGGAGAGGGAAGTGGCAAAGCTGCAGTCCGAAGGAAGGGTTGTCGCGGTGGTGGGGGACGGAATCAACGATGCCCCTGCGTTGGCTAGGGCAGACCTTGGCCTGGCAATCGGCAGCGGGACAGACGTGGCCAAGGAGACCGGGGGGATGGTTCTGGTTAGAGATAGGCTCACCGACGCTGTGGACGCGCTGAGGATCGGAAGGGCGACGATGAGCAAGATCAAACAGAACTTGATTTGGGCCTTCGGGTACAACATCATCCTCGTCCCAGTAGCTGCAGGGCTGCTCATCCCATTCTACGGAGTGGGGGTCTATTCCTTCCTCCCATTCTTCTCGGGTGCAGCTATGGCCTTCAGCTCAGTTTCGGTTGTGATGAACTCGCTGCTCTTGATGAGATACAAGCCGCGGCCTTCGTGATTCTCCTTCGAACGTTTATTTCCTAATGCCGTTGGACGGGCAAGTTAGGTCTTCTTCTTGGTAGATGACAATTTCAAGAAATATGTGAGCGACAACCTCAACGTGTTCGCGAAGGACATTATCAAGCTGGCATCGCAGCCGAGCGTCTCCGCGCGCAAGGAGGGGATAGAGGAGTGCGCGGCAATTGTGGAGAAGATGCTAAGAGATATTGGCGCGACGACGAAGGTCCTGAGGATGGAGGGGGCGGCGCCCCTTGTCTATGGTGAGTTGAAATCGAGCAAGTCATCCAAGACGATAATGTTCTACAACCACTACGATGTCCAACCAGAGGAGCCTCTCGAACTCTGGAAGTCGCCTCCTTTCAAGCCAGAGATTCGGGATGGCAGAATCTACGGGAGGGGAGTATCGGACGACAAGGGGGAGTTGGTTTCAAGGCTGAAGATTGTCGAATCTTACCAGAAGACGAGTAGAGAGCCACCGTGCAGCGTGAAGTTCTGTTTCGAAGGCGAAGAAGAAACAGGGAGCGTTCACCTGGGCGACTACATCTCAAATCATAGTGATCTGTTCAAGGCCGACGGGGTGATATGGGAATACGGGACCGTGGACACAAAGGGTACCCCGAAGGTCACGTTGGGGGTCAAGGGGATGATTTACGTTGAGTTCGTAGTGAAGTCCCTGTCACAGGACGCCCACAGCAGCTATTCAGCTGTGCTCCCGAGCGCTCCCTGGAGGCTGGTGAGGCTCCTCAACCTCCTCAAAGACGAGAATGAAAGGATACTCGTGCCCGGTTGGTATGATGGGGTATCCACACTTGCAGAGGACGAGCTCGAAGTCCTCCAGGAGATGCCATTCGATGGAGCAGAGTTCAGAAAGACGTACGGAGCCGACAAGTTCCTCGGGGGAATGGGGGACGACCAGGCCAAGAAGGCCCTGATCCAGCGCCCCACGGCCAACATAGCAGGAATATGGGCCGGATACATAGGGCCTGGTTCGAAGACTGTCCTCCCGAAAGAGATTCATGCCAAGATGGACTTCCGTCTCGTCCCAGAACAGGACCCAGAGGACCTCTGGAAGAAGATGAGGGCGTACCTAGACGGGAACGGGTTCACCGACGTCGAGATGCAACTCGAGAGCATGGAACCGGCCGCGCGGACATCCTACAAGCATCCGTTCGCTCAGGCGGCGATCAAGGCGGCAGAGGGAGTGTACGCCAAGAAACCGATAGTAGAGCTAGGTTCTCCCGGGACGGGCCCGCTCTACCTGTTCACGAGAAGGTACAACATGCCGTCGGTTGATATCGGGGTCTCTGCCATGGATGGCGATATACACGCCCCGAACGAGAATCTCAAGCTGGAGAACCTCCAGAACGGAATGTACTGGATTGCCGAGACGATGGAACTGTATTCGGCGTCCTAAGCTACCATTTCGTCCTATTGCCCTCTAGCAGCCCTGGTCCAAGGTGCACCTGGTCGATGTGTTTGGAGAGCTCTTCGCCATTCTTCAATTCGGCGTCACAGTAGGGACAGGTAAATCGGCTCGGCGATGCGAGCTCGGGGAGGGGCACATGTCCGCTAAGGTCACCGGCGATCATTGCCTTCTGGGTGACCATTCCGACAAGTTTCCCGTTCCTAGTGACCCCTAATCTCCTGACCCCCAGCTTCGACATCTTTGCTATGGCTTCGCCCACCTTCGCTGACTCTTCGACCGTCTCGACCGGAGAGGTCATGATATCCTTGACTCTCATGGATGACGGGTCGGCTCCCGCGGCCACCACCTTGTAGAGAATGTCTCTCTCTGTGACTATCCCCAGAGGGACACCGTTGCCTACCACTATCGCCTCGGTCGCTCCTGACTTTTGCATGTCCTTAGCGGCCTGGGTCACTGATTCGTCCCCCGAGACCTGAACGTATGACGGCGTCATATAGGCCGACACCAAATCGTTCAGCGATTCCCTGAGGCCCATGGTTCGGGTCGAAACGAATCCTCTACTTAAGAAGGTTCAAGCTCCAAGACTTAAACGCGTTCGAGAATCCTCGGGGGGCGTGAAGGCAGCCGTCCTCGGATCGGGGCTGATGGGGTCCGTGATAGGCTGGGATCTTGCCAGGTCGGAGTCGGTCGACAGTGTGGTGGTGGCAGACATTGACGAAACAAGACTGGCGACGCTGAAAAAGAAGGCGCCTGGCAAGAAGCTCACGGTCGAGGTGCTTGACATCAAGGACAAGCCCAAGGTCGTCAGCTTCCTGAAAAGATTCGATGTGGCAGCTTCCGCACTGCCGCACGGGATAGTCCATCACTCCGACATTGCCGCTACCCAGGCTGGAGCAAAGATGGTCAACATCGCCTTCGAAGACGAGCAGATGAATCTGGATGCTGCAGCCAGAAAGTCAGGGGGCCTGCTCGTGCCAGGGTGCGGCGTGGCCCCAGGGCTTGGTGGCATCCTCCTCGCCCATGCGCTTGAATCGATCGGCGGAGGGGACGAGGGGCACATCCTCGTCGGTGGACTTCCCCAGAGGCCGCAGCCGCCGTTCGGTTATAGGCTCGTGTTTTCGATTGTCGGGCTACTGAGGGAGTACATCGACGATGCCAGAGTCTTTAGAGACGGGAAGTTGGTCAAGGTGAGGCCCTTCTCCACCGTGGAGTCCGTCGAATTCCCCCCGCCCATCGGCCGGCTAGAGGCCTTCTGCACCGACGGGCTGGCCAGTCTCGTCTACACCATGAAGGGAATGAGGGTCCTTGACGAAAAAACGCTGAGGTGGCCAGGTCACGCGGAAAAGATGGGCTTGCTGATGGAGTCAGGGTTCTTCTCGAAAGAAAAGGTGAGCGTGGGGAAGATCGAAGTCGCTCCTCTCGACATGTCCTGGGCAGTGCTGGGCAAGAAACTCAGCGAGGGGAGTCCTCACGACATGACCATCATGCGCGTGATTGCCAGGGGTAGGAAAGGGGAAGCGGGGTACGACTTGGTCGACAGATACGACGAGAAGAACGCCGTAACATCCATGGGTAAGACCACGGGATACACTGCCTCGATCGTGACTCAGATGGTCGGCTCCGGAGAGATCACGGGGACCGGCGTCGTCCCTCCGGAAAAAGCCGTGACTGGGAAGAAAGTCGCCAAACTCATCTCTGAACTAGGCAAACGCGGGGTGAAGGTTTCCCCTACCGACGGACACGGTCGAAGGAATCGGTCAACTGCAGGCTGATATGTTTGGTCTGAAGAAACTCCGCTAGGCCTTCCATCCCCGTCTCTCTTCCCAACCCACTTTGCTTGTAGCCTCCGAATGGGACCTCCGGCCCTGGGTTCAGGTGCCTGTTAACCCACACCGTCCCTGTGCGCATTCCCTGGGAGACCTTCATTATTCTCGTCAGATTTCGGGACCATACGTCACCGGCCAGGCCGAACATGGTGTCGTTTGCGATGGAGATGGCGTCCTCCTCGTCGTCAAACGGAAGCACGCAGAGGACAGGCCCGAAAATCTCCTCCTGAAAGATTCTCATATCTCTCTCGACCCCTTCGAAGACGGAAGGCTGAACAAAATACCCCCTGGCGTAGTCCCCGTCTAACAACCTCTTCCCTCCTAGGGTTAGCCGGGCCCCATCATCGTGTCCCGACTTGATGTAGTCCATTACTCTGTTCAGCTGCGACTCGGAGACAAGTGGACCCATCTCGACGGCGGGGTCAAGGCCGTTTCCTATCTTGATAGCCGAAGCTATTTTCTTGAAGCTTCGCATGAACGCGTCGTACACTTTGTCCTGCACGAGAAGTCTTGACCCTGCGTTGCACGACTGCCCTGCGCTCCTAAAAATCGACCAGACGGCTCCCGGAACGGCTGCGTCCATGTTCGCGTCGTCGAAGACTATGTCAGCGGACTTACCTCCGCATTCGAGGTTTATCTTCTTGAGGTTGGAAGAAGCCATTTCCATGATCTTTTTCCCAGTTTCAGTTGAGCCTGTGAACGAGACTTTGTCCACTTTCGGATTTCTAACGAGCTCTGAGCCAACCGTTTCTCCTGGACCTGTTACCGCATTCAATGCCCCTGCCGGAAGGCCTTCGACGGCGGTGAGCAGTTTGACAAACTCCATGGAGACTCCCGAAGTGTAGCCTGCCGGCTTGATTACGACTGTGCACCCCGCCGCCAATGCCGGGCCGAGCTTCCAGGAGAGAAGAGAAATCGGGGAGTTCCAAGGAACGATAAGCCCGCAGACCCCGACTGGTTCGTGGACGACGAGGCTTACGTCAGCCCCGCTGTACCTCGGGACCTTCCCGACTATATGCCTCGCGGCAGAAGCGTAGTACTCCAATACATTTGCAGCGTTCAGGAGCTCGCCTTTGGCGTCTGCAAGTGGTTTACCGCTCTCCAACGTGAGGAGTAGAGACAGGGCCTCCAGCTCCTTCCTTACTAGGTCTGAAATTTCACGCAGTACCTTCCCTCGCTCCGACGGTCGCTTCGAACTCCAGGACTCGGAATCGAAGGCTTTCCGCGCCTCCTCGACGGCATGGGCGACATCGTCTGGAGTGGAGCGCGCGGCTCTGGAAACGAGGTCTCCCGTGGCCGGGTTTCTGCTTTCGATGGTCCCTCCGGTTGATTCTAACCACTTTCCTCCGATGTAGTTGCCGTATGTTCTTACTTCGGACTTCGTCTGCAAGTTGGGACTACGAGCGACTCGGCCGATATTAAGGGTGTTACGGCCGCAGGACCTTGGAGCCGGAAATGGTGAACCCGCTTCTGTATATGGCGCCGGAGGAGGATTCGATTTCACCCAGGTCAAGGACTGTCTCCAAAGAACCTTCGCCGAGCCAGACATCGGAAACCTTGGAGTTCGACTTGAGTATCTCCACTGGTTCCTCGACTTCGGCCTGGCTCATCTCAGTTCGAGGGAAACGTCGCATGCCGAAGGTCGCCCCAAAAGAGGGGAGGTCGGTTGGGAGGCCAGGCTTCTTCACCGAGACGTTGAGCGACAGCGTCTTCTCGGAGCCCTTCACGCAGAACCCGCCGAATCTAGTTCCCGGGGACACTGGCTTGAGCCCGGGGTTTAGAGGGTGCAATTTCGTGAGCGAGATGTTGTCCGCAAGGCGTTTCTGGTAGCCGTTCAAAATGCCCCTCAGCAACGACCACTCCGTGGTTACCCACATCACCGGATAGAAGATCCCTTGCCTTCCGCCGAACCTGCACTTCACTCCTACTGCGGCTTCTCGATAAATCGTCCTGTCGGGCTGTGATGAGACCAAGTCAACCGACGAGTCGGCCACAGAGATGATTTCGCAGACATACGCCAAGCAGCCCCCGTCGTCAACGCGAAAGAATGGAGGGAGAAGCTCAGATAGATGGGAGGGGTCCCCCTTGAAGTAAACGGAGATGTAGTCTGCTCCGTAATGCCATGGGCCTTTCTCGACTGCCGAAGTGGGGCCCGGGACAAGCGGGTGGTCAAGCATAACTTCTTCCCGACACGGCCAAAGGTAAAAAAGGTTGGGCGGTCCGTTTGCTGAAGAATGAGGCTTTGCACATTCAGCGTTCGGAAGGAGGGACCAAAAATGAGAAGGATAGGGCTGATCAGGAATTCGAGGGTCTTCGAGCTCGCCGAGCGGACCTCAATGATTGACATGATAGCTTCAGGTGTGGACATCGACAGCTTGGAGGTTCGGGGTCGGGGTTACGACCTGAAACAAGTTGATCTGAGCGCGCCAATCCAAAGGCCCGGCAAGATCCTGGCGACGATAGTGAACACCCGGGGGATGCTCGGAGGAGACATTTCCCTAGACAGGCCGAGGATGGACATGAAGGCGCCGAGCTCGATAGTAGGCCCGGGTGAGGAAATCCGCGCACCGCTTGCCGGCATAAGACCAGAGGTGGAGCTGGCCGCGGTGGTGGGGACAAAGATTTCCAAGGCATCAATCAAAGAGGCGAGGGAATCAATTTTCGGATATACGGTGCTCAACGACGTCACCGCGCCCTTAGATTCCCGCGAAGATGCCTACGAGGCATTCCGCAGGGACAAGAAAACTGGTGAAATCAGGAAGACGACTCTTAGAGGACCATTGTTCCGCTCGAAAAATCACGATACATTCTGTCCCCTGGGCCCCTGGATAGTGACATCAGACGAGAATCTTGATTGGTCCGACTTGCGGATGACGACAAGATTCAACGGCGTGTTGGTTCAAGATGGGTCGACTTCAGAATACATCTTCAGTCCTGAGAAGATCGCCTCATACATCTCGGGATTCCTGACCTTGGAACCTGGAGACATCGTCTCGTGTGGGAGCGTCGGATGGGCGCCGGGGACTGCCGGAGCACTCGACCCCACGGAATTCGTCCTGCCGCCCGAGTCCGGAATCCTAGAATTGGAGGTTGAAGGAATAGGAGTTCTCTCCAACCCCGTCGTTCGAACTAGGACCCGGTCGTGAAGAGGCCTTTTGGAGGAGCAATCACTGTAGGCCCGAGACCTTAGCCGTTGCGAGCGGGATGGTCATCTCATCTGGTGACAGGCCACCATGATGGCCCCTCAGGTCGAGTGAATCCCCCTTTCTGTACCTGTACCAGACCGTGTTGGTCCCGTGGGGCAGAATCATGAGGTTCCCAACCCTCCTCCTGAACTTCCGGGTAGGCTCGTTGATTCCGAAGAGCCCCTGCTTGATGGCGTCCTTTGTCTTTAGGACTGACGCGACCCCTTCAAGCTTGCGCATGAGGTAAGCCTCAGCCTCGTCAAGATGAGCCTCGTCAACGCTGATGAAAGCGTCTCTGGCACTCCCCCATGGTGGAATTCTCTTCCCCGAAGAGTTTGTAGAGAGAGCCTTGATGAGTTTTCTGAAACGGTTCATGTAGAGCGTCTTCCTCGGATCGACGTTCACCTGGCCGTGGTCCGCTGTGACAATGACCAGCGTCCTCTTGGCCGCTTCGTGACTAAGCTTAGAGAGGAATCCCTCCTGTAGTGCGTGCGAAATTAGCGATGCTTCGAGGGAAGCGACGTCGGTGTTCGGACCATAGCTGTGCTCGATTGTGTCGATGAACGACCAGTATACGTAGAATAGATTTTTGCCGTGCGCCCTCTCTACGAGCCTTCTGAGGTTCACGGAAAGGTCGGAAGCAGAGATGTACGGCTCAACCTTGCTCCCGCGCCTGGCGACTTCAGAATAGGCGGTATGGGCAAGAGCTCTGTTTGTCAGAGATGTGCTTCTCACGCCGGCAGCCTTGAGGCGCTCAAAGATCGTTGGCCCGTCGAAAAGCGCCCTCGGGTCCATTGCCCCCACCAATGTGTCCCTGCCCTGTTCCCCTGCACGCGCGAACGGGAGTGTGACGATTACCTCGCCGATTTCTTTCATGTAGACGTACCATTCAGGGAGGCCGTGCTCCTGGGGAGTGAGTCCGGTGCTAATCGTGGTCAGAGCGGCAGCCGTTGTTGATGGAAAGACCGTGCTGATGGGTCTGACATGCCCTTTTCTCGACAGCGCTCCGATGAATCCATCCTCCTCGTGTTTCTTCCACTCGCGGTACCCCAGGCCGTCAAGTAGGAGAAGCACAACATTCTCCGTTCCCGAAGTCTCGATTGCTCCAAGTGCGTCCCCAGGAAGACTGCGCCCTCCGTCGTCCAAGCCGAAAACCGAGAAAATTGTGTTTGGGACATTGGAGAGGCAGTACCCTCGATAGTCTGGGACGAGCGAGTCAGGTGGGAGCACAATGAGGACTCCCAGACGATTCCGATATAACTTGTGTCAGGGCTCCGAGCCTGCTGGACAAGACTAAAGTAGAGATGGGGTTTCGCTCGGGGAGGATTTCTTGTCGACGTCCGAGGGGAGGAGAGGTTAGATGGGAGCGGTCGACGGGAAAGGGTTTCTGAAGAGGCTCGACTCGACCAAGCGCGAGATTTGGTACGGGGACCAGAAGATTACGGGGGATGTATCAAAGCACCCCGCATTCATCGGGATTTCGAAATCATTGGCTGCTCTGTGTGACATGCAGGTCCGCCCAGAGCTTCTGGACACAATGACCTACGAATCGCCGACTTCCGGGGACCGTGTCGGGATGAGTTTCCTACAGCCAAAGTCGAAGGAGGACCTAAGCAAACGCACGAAGATGATGAAGATTTGGGCCGACTTCTCCGGTGGAATCATGGGGAGGACTGGAGACTACCTGAATAGCGCAATCATGGCGATGGCGGCCGGAAAGGAGTTCTTCGGCAAGGCCGGGAGAGACTTCGCGTCAAACATTCAGGGGTACTACGAGTACATCAGAGAGAACGACCTCATTCTTACCCACACTCTGATCAACCCCCAGGTCAACAGGGGAGTGGGGCCCTCGAAACAGCCAGACCCTTTCATAGCAGCGCGGGTGGTCGAGAAGACACCGGAAGGGGTAGTCATCCGCGGGGCTAGAATGCTCGCCACTCTTCCCATCGCTGACGAAATCATGGTTTTCCCGTCTACCGTCGTCAGGTCAGGGCAAGACGACGTTCCCTATTCGATAGCCTTCGCCCTCCCCGTGAGCGCCAAGGGGCTGAAGTTCATTTGTAGAGAGTCGTTCGCGTCCGAGTCGGGCTTCGACCATCCGCTGGCCAACCGGTTCGACGAACAGGACGCAGTCGTGGTCTTCGACGACGTCCTTGTTCCATGGGAGAGGGTGTTCATCCTGGAGGATCCGGAGAAGGCGAACAGGGTGAATGAGGCTACCGAGGCCATAGTCTTCATGGCCCACCAGGCGACGGTGAGAGAGGCGGCCAAGGCCGAATTCATCGCCGGGCTTGTGACGCTCGTGGCTGAGACGATAGGGGCCGACCAGTTCCCCCAGGTGCAGGAGAGGATAACAGAAATCCTACTAACGGCCGAAATGATGAAGTCATTCCTCGTTGCGAGCGAGGCCAACGCGAAGGTCAACAGATGGGGGCTGATGACACCAGACTACGTACCGATCAATTCGGCCAGGAACCTCTGGCCGAGGGTGGCACCGAATCTTGGAACCATCTTGAAGCAGATAGGGGCGAGCGGTCTGATGGCCATTCCACCTGAGGGGATTCTCGATTCGCCAGCTAGGCCAGAT
>JAPCJK010000045.1 GCA_027886975.1 Nitrososphaerota archaeon | reverse complement strand
GGCACTATAGGCTTCCTGATCAAGCTCCTGGGCAACATATTCTTCGGCTGACAGAGAATAAGGTTATTAGGTCAACAAAAATCCGGCTGTTTCCGACGTGGCCGTTCTAAGCGATCAAGAGAGAAGCAGTTCCATATTCCCGGTGAAGACCACCGGAGGTCAGGAGAAGACCGTCGCCACCTTCGTGGCCAACAGGGCGCTGCAGAAGAACAAACCCATCTACTCCGTCCTCGCCTTGGACACCTGGAAGGGGTACGTCCTCTTCGAGGCCCCCAACAGCCAGGTCGTCGACGAGAGCATCCAGGGCTTCAAGCACGTCAGAAGCAAGATCCCCGGGATGATGCAATACTCTGACATCGAGAAGTTCCTGGTGACGAAGTCTATGGTCGCGGAACTGAACGAAGGAGACACAGTGGAGATTGTTGCCGGTCCCTTCAAGACCATGCGAGCCAAGATTACGCGGGTCGAGAAGGAGAAGCAGGAAATCACAGTCTCGCTCCTCGACACTGCCTTCGCACTGCCCATCACTCTCGACGCGAGCTACGTCAAGATCGTGGAGCGCGCGAAGCCGGAGCCGCCGAAGTGATTCTGATTGGGTGAAAAGAAAATCATCAGCGTCCTCGTGAGCGGGGGCGAAGCGAGCGCAGGCCCTCCACTGGGTCCGGCACTGGGTCCCTTGGGAGTGAACGTACTCGGAATCGTGAACGAGATCAACAAACAGACCAGCGACTTCAAGGGCATGCGCGTCCCCGTCAAGGTCGAAGTCGACACTGAGACCAAGAAGTTCGAGGTATCTGTCGGGACACCGACAACGTCGGCCCTGATAGCCAAGGAATCAGGAGTCGCAAAAGGCTCGGCGAAGCCGAACGTCGACTTTGTCGGAGAACTAACCATGGATAAGGTTGTCAGCATAGCGAAGAACAAGATATCGGGGTCCTATGCGAGCACGCTACGTTCCGCCGTGAAGGAGGTCGTAGGGAGCTGCGTCTCCATGGGGGTCAAGGTAGAAGGCAAAGACCCGAGGGAGTTCATGGACGAGATCGAAGCCGGAAAGTGGGACTCAAAAATCCAGTAGAACGAGCCCTCGTCTCAAAACTTCATTTTCAGGGTCAAAAGGCTTTTATCCGATGTTCAGGGGCTCGGGAAGGATTTCGTGAAGAGTGCATGCTCTCAAACCAGCAGCTCGCCGAACTGGTCAAGAAAGGCAAGGACCAGTCAAAGGAGACGAAGTTCACCCAATCCGTCGAGGTAATGATTACTCTAAAGGAAGTAGACCCCAAGAAGACCGACCTGAACATCAACGAGATAGTCTATCTGCCGCACCCGACTTCGAAGCAGGCAAAGCTCTGCTTCATCGGCTCCGGGGACCTCGCTGTGAGGGCCAAGAATGCCAAGATCGACCTCGTCATCGAACCTTCACAGCTCGAGAACTACGGCGGGAACAAGCGAGATGCCAAAAAGCTCGCCCGGTCATACGATTTCTTCCTAGCTGACACCGCCCTCATGCCAAGGGTAGGCAAGGTCCTCGGCCAGGCCCTCGGCCCGAAGGGGAAGATACCTACCCCTGTCCCGCCCGGCGCCTCTATCGAGGCCATGGCCAACAGGATGCGGACTGCGATCAGGGTGAGGAGCAGGGGCTCCTTAGGGGTGATGGCGAAGGTGGGGGACTCCAAGCTGACCGAGCAGCAGGTGGCGGAGAACATCTTGTCGGCAATCACAGCTATCGTGAAGAAACTCCCGAACGGTGACAAGAACATCAAGACGGTAATGGTGAAGACGACGATGGGCAAGCCTGCAAAGCAGGCGGTGGACTAGAATGAGCGAAACAGTCCAGGTCCACAAGGTCAACCCGAAGAAAGCCGAGGTCGTAAACCGAGTCGCCGAGCTCGCCCAGAAGTACCCGGTCCTGGCCGTCACTAACCTTTCGAAGGTCCGGGCCAGCCAGCTCATGGCAGTCCGCAAGGCCCTGAGGGAACACGCCAAGGTGTTCGTAGTAAAGAACACGCTCGCTATTCTGGGTCTTCAGAAGGCAGGAATCAAGAACGCCGACCAACTCCTCTCTCATTTAACCGGGCAGAACGCGCTCATCTTCTCCACCTACGACCCGTTCAAGCTCTTCCTGACGCTGGACAAGAACAAGGTCTACCTTCCCGCAAGGGCCGGGGACAAGGCCCCCGACGACATCATGGTCCCGGCTGGAAACACCAGCCTCCCAGCCGGCCCCGTCCTCAGCGAGTTCAGGGAGGCGGGAATCCAGACTAAGATCGAAGGAGGGAGCATCTGGGTCAACAAGGATTCCGTTGCCGTGAAGAAGGGAGCGGTGATAACACCGAAGCTCTCAAGCCTCCTTTCAAAGCTCAACATCAAACCGATTCGCGCGGGTCTCACCATCGCACTCGCCTACGAGAGCGGCCTAATTTACGCAGGGGAGCTCGTCGCCATCGACCTGGAGAAGTACAGGCAGAGCCTGCTTGAATCCTACTCGTCCGCTAGGGGCCTCGCCATCGTTATCGGCTACGTCACCAAGGAAACCGCCCCGGAGATTCTAGCGAGGGCATACCGGGAGGCAATGAGCCTCGCAGTGGAAGCTGGGTTCCTCACCAAGGAAACGGCACCGTTGATATTGGGGAAGGCCGAAGCAGAAGCAGCGGTACTCACAGCCAAGGCTAAAGAAAAGGGCCTGACGGAATAGAAGCCAGTCGATCTGCGGCCTGTTTAGTTTCGCGTTACCCTCCCCATCTTGACGCTAACGTTATTTGCATGTTAAAATCCTGGCCAACGAATTCAAAATTGAAAATTTCGTGATGCGCGCAACACCAAGCATGCGAACATACAAATTCAGACTGTATCCAACGAAACTCCAGGAAGAAGCGTTCGAAGAAACAATCGAAACATGCAGGAGGTTATACAATTCCATGTTGGCGGACCGGATTGATAACGAGCCGGGGTATTACGCCCAAAAGCAAAAGCTTGTTGCAATGAAGAATAACGACAAGTACTTGAGAAGGGTTCACTCGCAGGTCTTGCAGGACGTTGTACTGAGGGTTGACAAGGCATTCGCACGATTCTTCTCCGGAATCAGTAGATTCCCCAAGTTCAAACGAAGAGGAAGGTACAAGTCTTTCACATACCCTCAATTCGTAATAGGTTTCAACCTTGACGTCAACAACGTGAAACTGGGCCTTATTGGAAGGGTAAAGGTCAAACTCCACAGACAAGTAAGAGGCAAACCCAAAACTGGAACGATAATCAAAGAAATAGACCAGTGGTTTTTGGCTCTATCGGTAGAGCAATCGCCACCGGACCAGCGGGTTTCTCACATCCCGATTGGCTCGATTGGAATCGACATGGGCCTCTCAAGTGTCATCACACTTAGTGACGGAACCGCCATAGCAAATCCAAAGTTCCTAAAACAGACAGGAAGTCAGATCAAACTGCTTCAGAAGGAGATTTCTCGCAAGCAAAAGGGTTCGAAAAGCAGGGAGAAGGCAAGAATTCGCCTGGCCAAAGCATGGAGGAAAGTAAGGAGACGGAGAGACGATTTTGCACACAAAGTGTCTGATGACTTGGCTAAGCAATTTTCATTCATAGTCTTTGAAGACCTCAATGTTGGGAAGATGGTTCACAATCACTCTCTCGCATCGGCAATAATGGACTCGCTTTGGGGCAAACTTCGCCGATTGACTGTCTACAAGGCAGAAAGGCGTGGCGGACGAGTACTATTCGTCAACCCCAGGGGGACGTCGCAGAAATGCTCTGGATGCGGAAGTAAGGTTACCAAGAATCTGAAGGAGAGGACGCATATCTGCCCCTCCTGCGGATTTCAAGTGGACAAAGATGTGAACGCAGCGCGTAACATACTGAACGCGGGTCTGGAACAGGCCCTTGCAGAGACTAAACCTCTACTTGTTCAACGAAGGCGGATAAGCAAGTTCAGCCAAAG
This sequence comes from Nitrososphaerota archaeon, assembly GCA_027886975.1. GTDB lineage: Archaea > Thermoproteota > Nitrososphaeria > Nitrososphaerales > Gagatemarchaeaceae > UBA183. The sequence goes on along the minus strand of JAPCJK010000045.1, from coordinate 12,763 downwards.
AAGCGATAAACTTCTGGCCTTGCGCTAGGAGTAGTTCACCCGAAGAGCGAAGCGAGACCCTGTAGAGCCTCTTCTTCCTTCTTCTCTTCTTCCTTAGGCTTCTCTTCCGCCTTCGCAGCTGGTGCAGGCGCCGCAGCCGCTGCCGGTGCAGCAGCCATGGTGGCCGCGTTCTTCAGTGCCTCGTCGATGTTTACCTCGCTGAGAGCGGAAGCAAGCGCCTTAATCTTCACGGTATCAGGGTCTGAGCCGGTTGCCTTGACCACGCTGGTCAGGTTCTCTTCGTTCACCGGCTTGCCCATCTTGTGAAGAAGAAGGGCAGCGTAGATGTACTCCATCTTAAATCGCGGACAGGCGGCCTCAGTTCCGTATTTAACTGTTTGAGAGAAAACGGGAATCTAATCTCACCGTCGGGTGAGTTACCTCAGCGTTTCATTGGGGAAGGCACGAGTTCTTAAGTTCAGGCATTCCGATGACGTTTGATTCGCATGCCTGTCTGTGACGTATGTCACAAGATTGTCAAGGACTTGAGAAGGCACAAGGCGCGAGGTCGATGCAAGGTCAGGGGGAAAAGGAGATCCAAAGGTGTCCCTGCCGTCTTAATGCCGGGGACGCCCGAGAACAGGCTGAGACAGATCGAATACGGAGGAGGGCGAGGCCTTTGACGATTGAAATGCCGTTTCCATGTTTATCTACTTCAGGCCGACGACGGCATCAAGCCCGTGGTCCCCAATAGTTGAATGAAAAGAAGGAAGCTCTGAGAACAAAGTTCTCAGCCAATTACAAGCGCTACTACCTGGTCGACCTCTTCAAACGGGAGGGCTTCATGAGGAAGAAGTGCGCGAACTGTGGCCGCTTCTTCTGGACCCTGGACCCTGATAGGAAGAGATGCGACGACCAACCGTGCTCCCCCTACTCTTTCATCGGGGACCCACCGACAAACAAGAAGCTCGATGAAGTGGGCTCGTGGAAGGCCATCGAGCGCTTCTTCGTGAAGAACGGTCATTCCAGCGTGAAACGGTACCCGGTGGTAAGCAGGTGGCGTCCCGACCTCTACTTCACCGTGGCGTCAATCATCGACTTCCAGAGGGTCGAGGCGGGAAAGGTGATCTTCCAGCTCCCGGCCAACCCCCTGGTGGTGCCTCAGATGTGCATGAGGTTCAACGACATCCCCAACGTCGGGGTCAGCGGGAAGCACTACACCTCCTTCGTGATGGTGGGGCAGCACAGCATCGCAGACAAACGCGGCTACTGGAAGGACAGGTGCGTCGACCTCGATTTCAAACTGATGACAAAGGAATTCGGGATTGACAAGAAAGAGATCACGTTCAACGAGGACGTCTGGGTCGGCTATGGGGCCTTCGGCTACTCCCTGGAGTACTTCGTGCGAGGCCTCGAACTGGGCAACGCAGTCTTCACGGCCTTCGAGGGGGATATCTCAGACTATCGGGAGATGAAGGAGAAGGTGGTCGACATGGGATCAGGCCTCCAGCGGTGGGCCTGGCTCAGCCAGGGGACCCCCACCAACTACGACGCGAACTTCGCCTCGGTCCTGAAGCGGATGAACGAGCTTTGCAAGGTCGAGGTCAACAGGAAGCTCTTCCTGGCGTACTCAAGGCTCGCCGGAACCATGAACGTCGACGAGTTCGGGTCCCTTTCGCAACAGCGCGAGGTCATAGCGAAGAAGCTGAAGGTCGACGGGAAGGCCCTCGAGTCCCAACTCGCCCCTCAGGAGGCTATGTACGCCATAGCCGACCACGCACGGACTTTGCTTTTCTCAATCGCCGATGGGATGCTCCCGAGCAACTCCGGGGGTGGTTACAACCTCAGAATCGTCTTCAGGAGGGCCATGAACTTCATCAGCCACCACAAGTTCCCGCTTTCCATAACGGACGTGGTCAACTGGCACATCGACCACCTGAAGGCCATGTACCCCGAGCTCGCCGAGCACAGGGACGACGTTGCCAAGGTCCTCGAAGTCGAGGCGGTACGCTACCAATCCTCCTCGGAGCGCGTTTCGAAGATCGTGTCTTCACTCTCTTTGGCGGGCAAACCGGTACCCACCGACCAGCTCATCCGTCTGTACGACTCGGATGGCGTCACACCGGAGCAGCTGGCCGAGGCGGGGGCCTTGATAGAGAAGCCCGAGGACTTCTACGAACAGGTCCAGGCCAGGCACGTTACCCGCCGCGTGGAGGAACCGAAGCCGAAGTTCGACACCGTGGGCATCCTGCCCACGAAGCTGTTGTACTACGACGATGACGCGAAGTTCGATTTCAAGGCCAGGGTCGTCAAGGTCTTCCGTGACGGCTACGTCGTCCTCAACCAGACCGTCTTCTACCCTCGGGGTGGAGGTCAGGAGCCTGACAGGGGGACCATCGGGGACTCGAAGGTAGTCGACGTCGAGAAATACGGAGACGTTGTCATCCACAGGGTCGAAGGGAAAGTGCCCAAGGCAGGCACAATTGTCAGCTGCCTTGTCGATACGAGGAGAAGGCGGAGGATCACACAAATCCACACGGCGACCCACATCATCAACGGGTCCTCGCGTCAAGTGCTGGGGCCCTGGGTCTGGCAGCACTCGGCGTTCAAGGAGGAGGACTACGGGAGGATAGACATCACTCACTTCGCCCATCTAACAGACGCCGAGGTCCACAAGATTGAGGACCTGGCCAACGAGGTCGTGAGGAGGAACCTCCCGATCAAGAACACCTTCATGCCAAGGCAGGCGGCGGAAGAGAAGTACGGCTTCAGGCTCTACCAGGGCGGCGTGGTCCCGGGGAAGCTCGTCAGGGTCGTTGACATCGGGGGGTGGGACATCGAAGCCTGTGGAGGGACTCACTCGAGGAGGACGGGGGATGTCGGCCTCATCAAAGTAACCAAGGCAGAGCGCGTCCAGGACGGGGTCGAAAGGCTCGAGTTCGTCGCCGGCGAGGCGGCCATCGAATACATGCACAGGATGGACTCAGAACTGCAAGAGCTCTCGAGCGTCCTCGGCACCCAGAGGGAGAACCTCCCGAAGGTAGCAAAGACCATCCTTAGTGAGCTGGAGGCAACACGCTCTCGTGAGAAGAGCCTCGGCCAGGCGATAGTCGAGATGTCTTCAACTGACGTCGCTTCGCGCGCTAAGAGTCTCGGCCAGGCAAAGGTTTACGTCTCAAAGAATCCACCCATAGGCGAGGATCAGATTATTGCTCAGGGACAGAAGAGCGTCTCCACCGAACCCTCTCTGATTTATGTCGCCCTCTTTTCCTCTGGAAAGTCTGCCCGAATCGTCTGCTTCGTCGGCTCGGCCGCCCGGCAGGCAGGGTTCTCTGCCGCTGAGATTGTAAAGAAACTCGCGCCCATCCTCGGGGGGTCTGGGGGAGGCTCACCAACCTTCGCCCAGGGTGGAGGCCCGATTACCGAAAAGATCAACGAGGCTGCTTACATGGCAGAGAAACTCCAGCCCGCGGTCCCGAGTTGAATCGGATGTCCACGAAAGAAAAGTACTGGCTGAAAGTATGGAACGACAAGCACGTCTTCGAACCAGACCCGGTGGCTGGCAAGAAGAAGATGTTCGTGACCGTCCCCTTCCCCTACATGAACGCCCCGGTCCACGTCGGGACCGCGTTCACGGCCGCCCGGGTTGAGTTCTATGCCCGTTTCAGGCGCCTGCAGGGATACAACGTCCTCTTCCCCTACGCTTGGCACTGGACCGGGAAGACCATCGTCGGGATGAGCCAGAGGCTCAAGCAGGGAGACCAGGCAGTCAGGCGCGCGTTCATCGAAATGGATGGGGTTCCCGAGAAAGAGGTCGAGAAGTTCGTCGACCCCGAGTATCTGGCGTCCTACTACACCAAGGTGAGCCGCCAGGTGATCAGGGACACAGGCTTCTCAATCGACTGGAGGCGCGAGTTCAGGACGATCGACCCGGCCTTCAGAAAGTTCGTGGAGTGGCAGTACCTCCGTCTGCGAGAGCTCGGGTACGTCGTCCAGGGTACCCACCCTGTGGTCTGGTGCCCCTTCGACAAGAGCCCCACCGGTGACCACGACAGGATGGAGGGTGAGGGGGTCTCCCCGGAAGAGTTCAACCTGATCAAATTCCATCTGGGGGAGTTCGCCCTAGTGACGGCCACTCTGCGGCCCGAGACCATCTACGGCGCCACGAACATCTGGGTCAACCCTGACGCAGAGTACTGCGAGGCGAGGGTCGACGGCGAGCTCTGGGTCGTCAGCTCTTCAGCACTGACTAAGCTGGTGGAGCAGAAGCACGATGCAGTTCCAGTCCGTTCCTTCAGAGGGTCTGAACTGGTGGGAAGGTACGCGATGGCGCCCCTCACCGGGAAGTCGCTCCCCATTCTGCCGGGGAAGTTCGTCGACGATTCGCTGGCGACAGGCGTGGTCTACAGCGTCCCAGCTCACGCCCCCTACGACCTGATGGCCCTCCGAGACATCCAGGAAGGAAGGGTCCAGGCTGGGAGGCAGGTCAAGGAAATCGCAGACAAGATCGCCGCCATACCAATCCTCACGCTGACGGGGTACTCCGCGTTCCCCGCTAGCGATGTCATCAAGAAGATGGGCATCAAGGACTCCCTCGACCCTCGTCTCGAAGCCGCCACCGCAGAGGTGTACAGTGCCGAGTTCCACAGGGGTGTCCTGACCTCAGGGTCCGGGCCTCTCGCCGGCCTGACGGTCAGCGAGGCCAAGAAAAAGGCGGTCGAGCTTCTGACGAAAACAGAGCGCTTCGGCAAGATGTACGAACTTCCCGAGAGGGTGGTATGCCGTTGCGGGACGAGGTGCTACGTCAAGATCCTCGAGAACCAATGGTTCCTGAACTACTCGAACCCCGCCTGGAAGGCGAAAGCAAAACTGGTAATCGAGCGAGCGGCAGTCTTCCCCGAGGAAGCGCGCCAGTGGTTCTACTCGACCATAGAGTGGCTGAACGACTGGCCCTGCTCCAGGAGGTCGGGGATGGGGACAAAGCTACCCTGGGACAAGGAGTGGATTGTCGAGACGCTTAGCGACTCAACCATCTACATGGCATTCTACAGCCTTAGCAAATTCGTCAACTTGGAGAAAATCGGTCCCGACAACCTGACTCCCGAGGTCCTGGACTACGTCTTCTTCGGGAAGGGGAACCCGGCGAACGTGTCAAAGGCAGTCAAGATGACCGAGAAGCGCCTGAAGGAACTCCACACCGAGTTCCTTTACTGGTTCCCGGTCGACCTTCGTAATTCTGCGAAGGAACTGATTCCCAACCACCTCACCTTCTTCGCCTTCCACCACGCGGCTCTCTTCCCAGAGAAACAGTGGCCCCGAGGCTTCGGGATCAACGGTATGATCCAGATCGAGGGGAAGAAGATGAGCAAGACCAAAGGGAACTTCGTGACGTGGAGGGCGGCCCTGGAGAAGTACGGGCCCGACGGATTCAGGCTTGCCCTAGCTCTGACCGCCGACGGGATGGACGACGCCGACTGGAGGGACAGAGCGGCGGAGGACGCGAAGGGGAAAATCGAGGCGGTCATCCCATTCGTGAAGAAGAGCCTGAAGTCGGCCTCCAACCGTGAGGAGAGTCAGCTGGACTCGTGGCTCGTCTCGTCCGTTCACAGAAGGATAATCACAGTGACCGAGGCCATGGAGGAGATGAAGATCAGGCGCGCATCGGCCACCACCTTCCTCGACACCTGGAACGACATCAGGTACTACATACATCGGACCAAGACCCCGAGGAGGCAGACCCTCGTCGACGTGTTCAGTGCCTGGGTCAGGATGATGTCTCCGTTCGTCCCGTTCATGGCTGAAGACCTCAACCACGAATTGGGAGGGAAGGGGCTGGTCTGCCAAGCTGACTGGCCGTCACCCAAGGACTTCCCCCTGGACGAGGAAGCAGAGCTTGGGGAGGCCATAGTCAGCAAGGTGATCGACGACGCCCGCAACGTGCTGAAGGTAGTCAAGGGCCCGCGGTCGAAGCTCAATGTCTACGTATGCTCGGACGCAGCTAGAACCTACTTCGTCGAGCTCGCGACAGCCAAGATGAAGAAAGAGAACGTCGGCCAAGTGGTGAAGAAGTTCTCGGCTCTTAAGATTCAGCCGGACCGGGTCTTCAAACTTACCTTCGAGATAGGAGAGGACATGCTCCACAAGCTAGTGTCCCACAAGAGCTTCGACGAGTTCCGGTCCCTCGCGGATGCCTCCGAGTTCATGTCAAAGGAGCTGGGGATCAAAGTAATCGTCCAAAAGGCTGGCTCAAAGGGAATCCGCGACCCCGCCAACAAAGCCAAGGACGCACTCCCGACCAAGCCAGCATTTCTGCTGGAGTAAGAGCGAACTAAATCCAATCAGATTAACTGAGGTTCAGGCTCCCAACCGCAATCTTGGGCGCTATTAGGTCAGCTGAAATCTATTCGTGAAATGAGGACATGCAAGTTCTGTGGAACTCTGCTGGAGGTCGGTAAGAATTGGTGGACTAGCTGCTCGCAGCGAAGGGACTACCGGTGTATTACTTGCGCCTCAGTACGCAACAAGGAATACGTCCTCCGCAACCTGAGTCGGAAAAGGGCCTCCGATGCGATCTATTACCAGCTAAACAAGTCAAAAATTCGGGAACAGACTAAGTCCTACTACGTCAAGAATCATGAGGCAGCGTTAGAGTCTCAACGAAAGCGCCGAAGACTGATAAAGGAAAAGTGCGTCGAGAAATTCGGCGGAAAGTGCGTCCTTTGCGGAGAGGCCGAACTTTCTTTTCTAACTTTCGGACATCTAAACGAAGGCGACGGAGCTAAGCACAGACGTGAATTGACTGGGGACAGCCAGCGCGTAGGAGGCACTTTCTACCTCAATTTGTTGAGGGGCAACTTGAACCAATATCCTATTCAGTTGGAGTGTTTCAATTGCAACAATGGCAAGAGGAATGTGAGTGATTCACGCAAGGAAGCAATATCAGCGTACGGAACGAATTGTGCTTGTTGTGGCGAATCCAGGATCAACAGACTTACTCTCGGACACCCTGAGAATGATGGGGGCAAACACCGAATGCTAACCCAAACGGATAAGACGTTCTACAGACATCTCAAGAAGTTGAGCTTTCCAGCGGAACCAGATGGTTTCAAGGTAGAAGTGCAGTGCTGGAACTGTAATTTAGGCGCTGCGGGAAACAAAGGAATATGCCCGCATAAAGAAATAATGGGTAGGCGGAGAAATAACCTACCCTCCAATTCTGAATAAAGTTGTCCCACAGACAGGACATCGGCCCTTCATGGCCTTCCGGCCGTTCTTCATGGTGATGGCCTGCGGGTTCTGCATTTCTCGCTTCGTCTTGCACTTCACACAGTACGCTGTTGTAATTTCCGGTCTCCTCGCTACTCCATAATCCTCTTCTGCTATAAACTACTACTTTCGAACGTCGAGACCCTCTCACTCGGCCCTCAGGGTTCAAATACGTCCGGTGAATCGGCCGAACATTCGATGTCGCCAGACGAAACTCCCCTCTCAAAAGTCGCCAAAGCAAGGATGTCAGAAGAATTCTCCGACCACGCCCTCTACGACAGACTGGCCAAGACTGTCCAAAAGGACAGTCCCTTCGCCGACGTCCTGAAACAACTGTCTGCCACTGAACTCGAACACTATGAATTTTGGAGGAAGTATGTCCCCGGGAAGGAGCCCCGGCTGGCGAAACTGAAGCTCTACTGGGTCCTTTTCCTTCGAAGATTTTTCGGTCTTACATTCGCGACCAGGTATCTGGACAGGCACGAGGGTGACGTCGTAAAAGAGTACGGATCCGTCGCCCATTTGATTCCCGTCTCAGACAAGAACGCCTTCGATCAAATGGTCGCCGATGAGAAGGAGCATGAAAACGCTTTTGCCCAGAAGATCGAAAGCTCCACCATCAGCTACATCTCCTTCGTCGTGCTTGGCTTGGCTGACGCCCTAGTCGAAATCTCAGGAATACACGCGGGATCGCTTGGGTTCTACGACAGGACCGAGATAGCTGGGCTGGCCGGGGTAATCGCCGGAGCAGCGGCATCTATGGCGATGGCGTCGGCTGCATTCGCACAGGCTAAACAGGGGTTCAAGGGCTCCGCACGGCTCAGCGCAGCCTACACGGGCGTCTCGTACTTCATCACGGCCATAGTTCTCGCCACACCCTATTTTCTGACGACCAACATGATTTACGCCCTTTCGTCATCGTTGTCCTTGGCTGTGCTGATTCTTGTATTGACGACCTACTATAGCACCGTGATCCAGTCGAGGCCATTCTCGAGGGACTTTCTCGAAATACTCGCGATACTTTTCGGAGCGACCATCGTTCTCTATGCCTTCGGCTCCCTCGTCCGCGTCGAGATTCCGGGAATCAAAGTTTCATAGAATCTGCGAAACCCCTGCAAGTCATTTTGGGTGGTCCCTTAGGACTTTGGACGGCTTCAGGGAACGCTTATAATTGGGAATATTACATATGTTATAATATGGACGAAACCTACGCTCATCCCGAAGCGCTGGTGTCCACCGAATGGGTGGCCGCGCATCTGAACGACCCGAAGGTCCGCATCGTCGAGGTCGACTATGACCCAGCCTCAAACTATGGCCAGGGCCACATACCGGGCTCAGTTGTGTTCGACTGGAAGAAGGACATGAACGACCAGTTGAACCGCGACATCCTCTCGAAGGATCAGCTCGAAGCGCTGATGGGTAGGAGTGGCGTCTCCAACGACACAACGGTCATCCTCTATGGTGATTTCAACAACTGGTTCGCTGCCTACGCATTCTGGGACCTCAAGTACTACAACGTCCAAAACGTGAAACTGATGGATGGCGGCAGGAAGAAGTGGCTGCTTGAGGACCGGCCTCTAACCAAGGAGGTGCCAGTCCATCCACCCGCGACATTCCAAGTCTCAAGCCCCGACACGAAGGTCAGGGTGTACAGGGAGGACGTCAGGTCAGTGATAGGAAAGAACGATCGGGTGTTGGTTGACGTCAGGGGCCCGAAGGAGTTCAGCGGCGAGATAACTGCACCCCCGGAGTATCCAAACGAACAGTCCCAGCGGGGAGGGCATATCCCCGGAGCAAAGAACATCCCCTGGGGACAGGCGGTCAACGACGCGGACGGAACTTTCAAAACTCGCAAAGAGCTGGAGGCCCTCTATTCCTCGAAGGGCGTAGGCGCGGACATGGGTGTGATAACCTACTGCCGAATCGGCGAGCGGTCTTCTCACACGTGGTTCGTCCTGAAGTACCTGCTCGGATACCCCGATGTTAGGAACTACGATGGCTCTTGGACGGAATGGGGCAACTCGATCCTGTACCCGATCGAGAAGTAGGCCTCACCGTTTCTTGACGATGAAGTGATGGAGGCGTTCCTCCGCCCTCGACTCGATCAGCCTGTTCCCCGTTTGATGCTCCCACCTGACCATTTCAATTTCACTTGTTGGGTCGTCGGAGACAATGTGAACGACGGTTCCCTGATGGGATTTCTCCATGATTTCGTTTAGTTTGACGAGCACTGCAGAACACTCTGTGCCAATCTCGAACATTTCAATGTCGGGGAATTCCGCGAAGCACCGAACTCCAAGGCGCTTGACGGTGGCGGTGACAGGACTCATTGCCTCTGCCCAGGTCAGCAACCTTGACGCGGGTCCGGTCTGCTTGAGGAGAGCAAACCAACCTGCGCCGAACGGGTCCTTGTTGGCAAGCTTCGGATCCGAAGCGAGCCGAGAGTTGACCCCCTCAATCACGCAGTCAAATGGGGCCCTGACCACGTCGAAGTGCCTGGGACCTTCCACAGACCCCAAGCCCTTTCCCATCTCGACATGCGCGCCCACGTTCTTGAAGGCGACTGAGGTAAAACCACCTGAGATCCAACCAAGGTGGGGTGCGATTCCAATCTTGTACTCGCTGCCTTCCTTGTTCACCCAAGTCCCCGCGTCGACGTCATAGAGAAAGGAGTCTGGGTACTCGCAGCCTTCTATTTTCAAGTGTCCTGTAATTTCTGTTTACGGCCGGGCTTCGAAGATTCTGTTGAAGGGCGTCTCGGCCGACCTGCGGAACCTAGTAAATCCTCCTGCTTGCACCACTTCTCGAAGCCTACTGTCGCTGGCCTGCGCCCCGAGGGCGAGACCTACTTCCTGGGCCTTTGAAGAGGGAACGCAAATCATCGAAGAGGCGTTGTAAAAGAGTCTTCCAACCGGGTTCAGGTTCTCCTGCAAAGAATCCTTTGCATAAGGTTCCACAATCATCCAAGTGCCGTCGCCCTTGAGAGATTCGCGGACATGCTTTGCCGCACCAACGGGGTCTCCCATGTCATGCAGGCAATCAAAGAATGTAATCAGGTCGAAGTCTTTTCCTGGAAAGTCCTTGGCCAGTGCCACTTGAAAGTCTGCGTTTGCTGTCACCCCATCGGTCACAGAGTTATTCCTGGCTCCCTCGATTGACTCGAGGTGGTAGTCATATCCGATGAATTTTGATTTCGGAAAGGCCTTTGCCATAATTATTGTCGAGGAACCAAGGCCACATCCGACGTCCGCGACCCGAGCGCCTGATTGTAGCTTTTCGACTACGCCTTCAAGACTTGGAAGCCAAGCGCCGACCAGGTTCGCAACGTAGCCGGGCTTGAAGAATTTATGCGTGCCAACAAAGAGATCGTTGTGGTGTTCGTTCCACCCGAAACCCTTTCCAGTCCGATAAACCTCGGCGAGCTTTCTCTGGTCCCTGTACAAGGAGGATGTTATGTAGAACGCTCCTGGGAAGTACAACGGGCTATTGTCGTCTGCCAATGTGAACACCTGTTCAGGACTCATCATGTATTTTCCCGTGGCGTTGTTGTAGTTCACGTAGCCAGAGGCTGCTTGTCCGGCGAGCCATTCGGTAATATATCGCTCGTTCGTCTGGGTTTTTTCGGCAAGCTCCTTCGGCGTCATTGGCCCATTGGCAGCTATCGCTTTGTAGAGACCGAGTTGCTCCCCAATTAGTACATTTGGTCCGTGCATCGAAGCCCCGAAGTCACCTACGAATTTCATCACGAACTGGTTCAGCTTTTCTTGGTCTACCGGCATTGGGCTTCTCTTGAAGGCAAGCTACCATACTTCGACCAGAAAAACCTTCCAAATCAGGAAGTATCGAGAAGCGCGCCCTAGGATAGGGTTGCGCTCAGGAATCCTTTCGACGTTCTCGCGAGAAATTAGTAAAGAAGGAAGAAGACCCCCAGCACAGCCGCAAAGAAGACGAAGAGACCTTCCGTCAGAACGATCGTTGAAAGGGAAACGATAAGCCCGTATGCAGCTAGGACGAATTCGAGTTCCAGCGTTCAGAAGGTTCCTCCAAAGGAACAAATAGGTTCGGGCTTCCGCAAAACCAGACATGGACAGGCCTACACAGGGCGGGATTCTGATCATCGGTGCAGGTCTGGCTGGACTGACTCTGGCCCTCGCGTTAGCAAGGAGCGGCGTCAAGTCCACAGTGGTCGAGAAACAGGAGGAAATCACACCGAGCAAGTGGGCCATCCTGCTATATCCGTTCGGCATGAAAATCTTCGACGAGCTGGGCGTATTGGAAGACCTTACTAAGTTGGGCATCCCACTGAAACCTCCCGAAGTCGTCACGAGCAAGGGGGAGTCCTTGGCTGTGATTGACACCGGCCTGTTATCTGAGCCTCGCCTGAGCTACTCGCTGCTGCTTGGGCCTTCGGAGATAAGGAAAGTCCTGAGGGAAAGGGCCCTCACCTTGGGCGTCGAGCTCCTCGAAGGATACAAGTTCAAGGATTTGGTGCGCGACCCAGCGAGCTTGAAGATTGTCGGAGCGGCGGTGGAGAAAGATGGCGAAGTAGTGCAGCTACACTCCAAGGTGGTGGTGGGAGCAGATGGATACAAGTCCAAGGTTCGCGAGCAGTTCGGCGTAAGGACCAAGGAGAGGACGTACCCTACGGTTGCGGCCTTCTTCCTCGAACACGAGCACGGCTTCGACCACATGAAGATGATACTCGGGAAAGGATCCCAGATGGTGGTCCTGCCTTGCACCAAAACCCGACTTAATCTAGGGTACACTGAGGATGGCTTGACGATCTCTCGGCTCGAACGCCCAGGTGGCCTTGAGTACGTTTTGGATAAGATGAGCGAATCTGCTCCGTATTTGAAAGAAGCGATTCAGAGGGAGAGAAATGGAGCAGCGAGGGAGACCGCGCTCTTCATCGAACCAAAAGTGATTCATGTGGACTCGTGGGTCGTCGAACGCGGAGTCCTGATTGGAGATGCCGCACACTCCTACCATCCGGGCACGGGATTGGGCGCACAGGCTGCGTTCATGGACGCCGCCGTTTTGGCTCCGATTCTTGCCAAATGCGCGGCAGATGATGACTTTTCATTGTCACGCCTGAATCGGTTCGAGGCTGAAAGGAGACCCCTAGTGAACTTTCAAGAAGCAACGAATACCCGGACCATGTCAATGGAACTATCCAAGAGCCGGACGGGGATATGGCTCAGGAACAGGTCCTTCCGCGCTGCGGCCAAGCTCATCCACAAACGAGAGTACCAGGAGATCCTCACCGGAATTCGGCCGCCGACTAGAGGCGAGACTCTAAAGCTCTTGGCAAGGACTTTCTTGCCTTGAATCATACGTTTGACGAGGTCACGATCCGCGACGACTTTTGATGATTCCAAGTCGTGACTTCTCATCGAGATATTTACTTAACGGGCCCGGTGGGGTCAGCCCCCAAACAGGTTCTGAAAGTGGATTCCAACGGATCAGCGCGACCCGGACTTAATAGAACCCGGCGGCGACCATTAAGACCGATGTGGCG
>JAPCJK010000044.1 GCA_027886975.1 Nitrososphaerota archaeon | reverse complement strand
CCCATAGTCAACCTCATCGCCCCACGCTTGGCAAGAGACGTCTTCCAAAAGCGCGTTCACAAGATTCTGAAGGAGTACGGAATAAAGGGCCTCGTGTTGGTGGGAAAAGAGAGACATAACGACGTTCTCCCGGGTCCGAGTGTTGTCGAAGCCCTCGACCTTGTCGGAGACGAGAAGGAAAATGATGTGGTCCTTGGCGGAATCTGTATCTTCACGAGGAAAACGAAGGGAGGAGAGGACTATGGATATGCTTCGAATTTAGAAGAGCCCAGGCGCATGTGGATCAAGGCCTCTCGAGGATGCGACTTCGTTACAAGTCAGATCAACTTCGATGCTTCAGATGCAGTCGACTGCCTCTCCTCATACCAAGACCTTTGCGACAAAACAGGTACGATCCCGATGACAGTATTCCTAAGTATCGCAGCAGTTCCCTCACAGAGCATTCTCTCGCTCCTCGAACGCCTGGACGTCGTTCTCCCCCCCAGAGTATCGAAGAGAATACTTCAGGCGGATGACATGGGGCGAGAGTCAGTGAAGGTTGCGACTGAAGTCTTCCGAGAGATGCTGGGATCGCTTGAACGTCGGCACATCTCGGTCCCCGTCGGAATGCAGGTCGAACAGATTGGAGTGAGAAGTGAGCAACTCACAATGGAGCTCCTTGACAACCTCTACCAGGACTTCAAAGCCTCTTGAGGGGTGCAACCATTGACCCTGAAGCAGATAGACAGTATGGATTCATCGGCCCTATGTAACTGACTCAGGTATACCGTATCAACGAGGAGAATCAACCCATAATCGAGGCGGCATCGTCGAGCGAGGAGAGTCTTCCTACTGGCGTTGAAACAAAGTATAGCATCCCAGACTTTGCTCTATATCACGACATTGACTAGTGACAAATCTCTTATATACAAAATCTGAGCAGCGCAAAGTGGCACCCCTCTTGCACACCATGGAAATCCAAGCCCCTAGTACCTTTTCTCAAAGAGTAAAGAGTCATCTGAAAAAAACAATCGTCACCTCGAAACGCAGGGGAGCCTGGTTCTCGCTGGAAAGGCGGGAGAAGTCGATTCTCTACCTTTCACTGAAACTGAACGTAAAGTTCGAGAGCCTACAGCTGCTCCGCGCCCTGGTCTCAGTACTCAAGAAGCTGGAACAGCAGGGCGAGACGATGCATGCATGGATCCAACGAGGAACAAAGCTTGCCTGGGCCTTCTCCGAATTCGCCGTGTCTGCCGGTAATGACAATGCGATAAATTGGAGGAATGACAGGTCGTACGCCTTCTTCCTAGGGAGGGTGTTACTGGGCGTCAAAGGAGGGGCGTTTCGGACTTGACGCCCTCAAAGCCAACTTTCATCAAGGTCCATAGTTGAAAGCCGTTCTGCTGGTCGGTGGGGCCGGGACGCGGATGAGGCCTCTGACCTACGTGGTACCCAAGTGTCTCTTGCCAGTTGGGGGAAAGCCTTTGCTCGAGCGGACCATAAGGTACCTTGGAACCTATGGCGTCACAGAATTCGTCCTCTGTGTGGCTTACTTGAAGAAGCAGATAATCGACACTTTTGCAGACGGTTCGAGCCTGGGCGTGAAGATAGAATATGCCCAAGCCGAGACTCCTCTTGGAACAGCCGGGCAACTGAGGACTGCGAGCCCCTTCCTCAACGACACTTTTCTCGCGATGAACGGTGATATCATAACAAACCTGAACATTGGAAACCTCGTTGACACTCACAGGAAACGAGGCGCCGCTGCCACCATCGCGCTGAAGGAGTTTGGAGTCAAGATCCCCTACGGCCATGTCGTGCTGAATGCTGACGGGCAGGTGAAGGCATTCGAAGAGAAGCCCACCCTGAACTATATGGCTAATGCCGGCGTGTACGTCCTCGAGCCGAGGGTCATCGATTCAATTCCGGCCGGTGTTGTATGCAGCCTTGAAACCGAGACCTTCCCTAAACTCATCTCGAAAGGAGAGAAGGTGGGGTCTTATTACGAGGAGGCGTACTGGGCCGACGTAGGCTCGATCGCAGACTTCGAACGAGTGAACAACGAGGCCCTCGAGGACCCGTCTATCATCGTACCCCAGAGACCAGAACGGATTGATTAAGCAGGCAGCAGTGGCAGGACTTTCGCTGTTCCCCTTCGGACTCTCAATCGTGGTCGCGTACCTTGCCTGGTCAGCGTTCCCTAGTATCGAAGGGTGGCACATGGTCGTGACAGTCCTTGTTTGGATCGGCACTTTCGCGATTGGCACCCAGCTCTTCTGGAAGGTCGTCGAACTATTAGCTTCGAAGCCGTAGCGGCCGAGGTTACGGGCCCTGCAGCCGCAGCTGTTGCGCTGGTCACTTCATATTCCGTTGCCAAGTTCGAGAGTAGAGCATTCCCCTCGAAAGGAATAAGTGGGATAGACATCCACAAGGCCGACTCCCCCGTCCGAGCTGAGATGGGAGGACTTTCGGTACTTATTGCCTTGGCCGTTGGTTCTATTCTTTTCCTAGGTCTGAACTACAGCATGGATGGCCCATCGGTGCTGTTCGCAGCAGCCTCGTCGACAGTCGTCCTCACAGGGCTGGTTGGGGTCGCGGACGATATCATTGAGCTCAGCCAGAAGTTCAAGCCTTTCTTCATAGTGGCGGCATCCATCCCTCTCATGCTTCTCCTGGTCGGAAGGGCATACATCTACATCCCCTTGCTGGGCAATGTGCATCTAGGGCTCCTTTATCCCTTGGTGGCTGTCCCTCTGGCCATTACCACTTCGGCCAATTTCTCCAACCTCCTGGCGGGATTCAACGGCCTGGAGGCCGGGTGTGCGGCGATTTCACTCGGCACTCTTTCATTGCTTTCCGGCATCACCGGTCACCCGACGATAGCTGCCTTTGGGCTGATACTGACGTTCGCATTCGTCGGGTTCCTGGGCATGAACTGGTACCCTGCGAAGATCTTCCCTGGAGACTCTGGGACCCTCTTGGCCGGGGCAGGACTCGCGGCAATCGGACTGGCGTCGGGCCTCGAATTCGAGGCCGTGGTACTAAGCATCCCTGCTGCCATGGACTTCGCTCTCAAGGTGATCAACAGAAGGCCCTTCAAGCAGAGGCATCTATTCGGCAACACCAAGGTAAGGCCAGACGGGACACTCGATCCTGCTCCCTACCCGGCTCTGGTCCACGCTTTCATGAAGGTCTCCCCCATCAAAGAAAGAGACCTGGTCCTGTCTGTCCTCGCGATGCAAGGGCTCTTCGCTGCCGCTGCCATCATTATCACTCTGATATTCGGATGACCCCAGTCTCACCTGGCTCCGCCCCGGTGGAGCCGACCAAGGTCAGGAAGATATGGGTGGCAATGAGCACCCCCTTCCAAGCAAATTTCTTCGCCCCCTTGATCAGGGCGCTCGAAGGTGAATACGACTTCGTGGTGACTGCAAGGGACCACGACAACATTCAGGAGATTCTGGACGCCAAGAAGATCGACTACATCCCCGTCGGGAAACATGGTGGGAGGGATCTGGGCAACAAGCTCGAGGCATACGCTGAAACGATACAGAAGCTACTCCCGATAGTAAAGCGGGAGAAGCCCGACATCATGCTCACAGAAAGGTGGCCCGAAGCGGTGAGGACTGCGTTCGGGCTCAATATCCCCTCCTGGACAATATTCTATGACGAAAGGGAGAAGCACGTCAACCAGATGGTCTTCCCGCTAGCCACCAAGGTCTTCACGCCGAGGTTCTACACATTCCAAGAGCTGTACCAGAACGGGGTCATCGACCCCGACAAGGTGGTGTGGTTCAACGGGTTCCACACCGGCTACCTAAAGGGGGCACAGCCAGGTGGACGCAACCCGTACCACGAGATGCACCTCGACCCGCCAGTAGTGTTTGTGAGGCCCGAGCCTGAATTCGCGAGCTTCTTCACATCGCACCAGCTCGTTTTGGAGAAGGCAGTCAGTATGATTCAGAAGACTGGGAAGGCTTCAGTCGCGGTCCTCCCTAGGACTGCGTCGCAGGAGAGGAAGTACTCTAGGATGGGGGTCACGACTTTGGACGAGTCAATGATGGAGTCCCCCGTCGCCCACTCCGACGTGGCCGTTGGGGCTGCCGAGACGATGCTGATGGAGGCCTTCACATTAGGCAAACCGGCCGTAAGCGCCATCTACTGGGAACCCTCGAAGCCTGTGCAGGAGCTGCACAGGTACATCCCCCACTCTGTGGACCCGACGGAGATTGCCGGCTACGTCGATAACTTCCTAGACGCGGACCAGATGAACGCCTTCAAGGAGAAGGCGTCCCTCTTGGTTCAGAACATGGACAATCCAGTCCAGTTGATGGTGGAGGAGATTCGGCGCCTCAACATGAAGAAAGAGGAGGTCGTCCTCAAGCGAAGGTCCAAGATGGAGATATACATCGACATAATCCAGGCTGCTTCGATGCAGCCTCTGAGACCTACGCACATGATGAAAGCGGCTAACATTTCCTACAACGAGTTAAGGACCATCGTAGAGGCGCTCGAGTCAAGGGGACTTATCACAGAGGAGACTACATTGGGTGGAAAATACTACCAGGCCACAAAGGAGGGGCTGAGGGTCCTCCAAGAGTACAAGGTAGTACACACTAGGCTGTTCGCGAGCTGAAGCAACGTTAGAACTGGAAGGGTGTGCAGTTCGGCCCTCTTCCCGGAAGGGAGTAGGGCCTGGTCATGTGGCACCCCCCACACACCCTCAGGGCATTTTGGACCCATTTTCGCTATAAGCGTTATGAAGTCCAATATCATAAACATGAGTATGAGATTCATATAGTATGAAGCCCAGTTCCATAAGCCTGAATCCCGGGTTCATTTGGGCCGTTTAGGCACGCTTGTAAGGGACGGCGCACTTATGACTCAAGGGTTCACTCCCAAGGGTGTAACTGCTGGCCTATTAGGGGCGGTTGGGATATCACTCCATCCTGGTGACAAGACAACTGCCTACCCTGGAGGCAAGGAATCAGCTTGTTGTGTCTCGCTTGATTTCGATGTGACCCGGGAATCGAGGGCCGAGGCAAACCACAGGGGCACGCACCTTCTCCTATACCAGGCGGAGAAGGACAACATCCCTTTGACGTGGGCGATCTGCGGGATGACCGTGGAAAGAGACCCGGAACCACTTGAAGCAATCTTGAATTCAGGGGCACCTCATGAGATAGCGTGCCACACGTACTCCCATCTGAACGTGGATGCCGCAAGCCCTGCCGAGCTGGAGACCGATTTTGAAAAATGGCGTTCAGTGGTGGGGGGCTCGGCTCCAAGAACATTCGTCTTTCCGTACAATAAGATGGGAAACTTCGAGACCATTAGACGGCTTGGTTTCACTGCATTTCGCGGTGAAGAGAGACGGATTAGCCCACCGTCGCTTGAGAACGGCATATGCAACATTTCCCCAGTCATGTACTTGAACGGGGTTTCCGGGGGTGCCGTCGAGACTGCTCGGAGATTCATAGACCTGTGCGTAAAATACAGGTCGGTGTTCCATTTGTGGTCGCATCCCTGGAATCTGTCTCGAGAGGGGAATCCGGACAAATATGCAAAGGAAGTCCTAGAGCCTATATTCTCTCACCTGAGGGAGAAGGCGAATCGCGGGAGGGTCGGCCTGTTCACAATGGGAGAACTCGCGCTGATGGTCCCCGCTCTTAGCTCGGGTCCTAAGAACTGAGAATTGCCCAAGTCACTCCGTACTTCGCTCCCGTCGAAGGGGGGGTCGAACGCCATGTGCTCGAGCTCTCGCTCCAGCTCCGCAAGAAGGGGCATTCCGTCGATGTCTACACCAGCAACGAAACAAGAACCTCAGAGAGGCTCCGGGCCTACTCTGAAGTCCGGGGAATCCCTGTCTACAGGTTCAGGAGTCTTCTCAGCCTTGGCGAGTTCGGGAAGTTCTGGCCGGGTTTTGTGCCTGAGATTCTTGAACGGGATTACGACGTCATTCACGCCCACGGCTACAGGCATCCCCATACCGACATTGCGGCAGCCGTGTCGAAACTGAAGAACGTTCGATCTGTAATGACTGCCCATTCTCCCTTCCACCCTTCAGGCGTCAGAGGTCCTCTTGCCGAAGCACTCGTCCCGATCTACGACCGCTTTGTGGCCCCCGTCACCCTGCGGGCCTTTGACAAGGTCGTCTCCCTTACCCCGGCCGAGGCGAAGCGCCTCATCTTGCTTGGGGTACCGAAGGATCGAGTCGTTGAGATCTCCCATGGCGTAGGCCCGGAGAACTTCATCCGCATTTACAGCTCAAGATTCCTCAGCAGTGTCGGACTGGACCCCGAGGATGACCTTGTGCTCTACCTTGGTCGGATTAACCGCACAAAAGGAATCGACGTTCTCATAGATGCCTTCGCGCAAGTGTCATCGAAGGCGCCGTCCGCTCGTTTGGTAGTCGCAGGTCCGGCTACGAGTTCCGAAGAGGTAGCCTACTTGTCCGTCCTCAGGGCCCGAGCAGGAGCTCTGGGGATTGCGAACAAGGTGATATTCACTGGGAGGCTGTCGGAGGAGGAGAAGCTCGAAGCCTATGAGGCATGCAGGTTCCTCGTCCTTCCAAGTCTCTACGAGCCATTTGGGATTGTGCTGCTCGAGGCGGCTGCACACGCCAAGCCCGTTGTCTCAACCCTCACGGATGGTCCCAAGACCATAGTCAAGGACGCTTCGACGGGTATCCTCGTGAGAGTCGGGGACGTTGGAGGGCTGGCTCGAGCGATGGAAAGACTGCTGGAAGACGACGGACTCGTCGAAACCATGTCTGCAAACGCCCTGGAAATGGCTCGGCAACACTCCTGGGAGATGGTAGCCACCCAGGTAGAACAGGCGTACTTGTCAGTCCAGAATTAGGCTTGATCTCATTGGCGGTCGTGTCACCGTCTTTCTATCCCATGATAGGTGGAGTGGAGAAATACGTTCAGGGCATGGGGACTGAACTGGTCAAGCTCGGGATCGACGTCGACGTTTACACCCCTGACAAAGTGTTAGGGAGACGATGCGGCCCTCCCGAAGACACCATCGAAGGAATCCGGATTCACAGAATCAAAGTGCCGTTCGAAGCAAGCTATAGAATCAAGATCTGGCCAGGTCTTGGCAAGGCCCTCAGAAGGCGTCCCCACAGTCTGATCCACGTGTACAGTCACGATTCCTACGCTATCTACGCGCTTCTGGCAGCAAGGAAGATGGGGATTCCCCTCGCAATCACAACCTACGGCCCCTTCGAGACTCATTCCGATTACGACGCGTTTCGGAGGGGTGCGTTCAGGCTCTATGACGCAGTGGCAACCCCAAGAATCATCGGAGGGGCCAACGCTGTTTTCGTAAGGTACCCAGACCTTGCCCGATGGGCGGAATCGTTGGGAGCTTCAACCGACCGCATCTTCCTCGAGCCTTCCGGAATCCCGAAAGAGTGTCTGGTCCCTCGGTCTCCGGATAAGTTCAGAGGATCGATCCCGGGGTCCCCAATCATACTTTACCTCGGACGGATTAGTCCACAGAAAGGTGTCCAGTTTGCGGTAGAGTCGATGGCCGGAATCATCAAGGCTTTCCCTGACGCGAAGCTCGTGCTGATAGGCCCCGATTACATTGGATACTCAAAACACCTCAAGGCAAGGGCATCTGAGCTCGGTGTCTCCGACGCCGTCATCTTGATGAACCCAATCCAAGATGAGGAGGCCCAACTTGAGGCAATCTCTGCTTGCGACATATTCGTGATGCCGAGCAGCTTCGAGGGATTCAGTCAGTCAGTCATGAAAGCAATGGCCCAGGGGAAGCCGGTCGCGGTGACCAATGTTGGCGGGTTACCTTACGAAGTGGACAATGGGAAGTGCGGCCGCATTTTCGAATATGGGAACCCGGAGAGCATGTCGAGCTGTGTGACGAGTCTCCTCCAAGACAGCACCACGGCAACAAACATGAAAGAGAGGGGGAGGGTTAGGGCACAATCATTCACATTCGACACGCTTGCACGACGGCTTGCCGAACACTACGATTCCATGGTCAATTAGGACGAGATGGTAGCAATGGATCTGACGGGGGAACAGGTCTTGGTCACCGGGGGCGCTGGTTTCATCGGGTCACATCTCGTGGAGTCGCTCCTCAGGCTCGGAGCGTTGGTGACAGTGTACGACAATTTCGATGATTTCTACCCCGGCAAGGAATCCAACTTGACTGGGGCAAAGGCCAATCCGATGTTCAGACTGATAGCGGCAAACATTCTGGACCGCGACAAGCTAGCCGCCGCGATGAAAGAGAAGAGTGTCGTCTTCCACCTGGCTGCCCAAGCGGGGATACGATACTGCAACGACCTACCTACGAAGGCCAACGAAGTGAACGCGACAGGGACCATGAACGTAATGCTCGCAGCGAGAGATTGCGGGGTCAAAAGGGTGGTATACGCATCATCCTCTTCGTTGTACGGAGAACCCATGCGAGTGCCGATGGATGAGGACCATCCGTTGAATCCGACCAGCATATACGGGGCTACCAAGCTCGCAGGGGAGAAATACTGTATGGCCCTCGGTCAATCATTTGGCATCCAGACTACGTGTTTGAGGTATTTCTCGGTGTACGGCCCTCGTGGGAGGCCTGACCAGGTGATTTCTTCGTTTGGCTCTAAGGTAATGAGACGACAAAGACCAGTCATATACGGTGATGGCTCTCACAGCAGGGATTTCACGTTTGTTTCGGACGTGGTCTCCGCCACAATATTCTCGGCCACGAGGGACGACAACCAAAGCCAGATAATCAACGTCGGGTACGGGAAAGAGTTCAAGATCAGCGAAGTAGCGAAGAAGGTGATCAAGTACTTCGGATTTGACGTCGAAATCGATTTCAGGGAAGAGTCTCTGGGCGACTTTCCAAGGACCCTTTGTGACAACGCCAAAGCTAGATCCCTGCTATCGTGGAGGCCCCATGTAGACTTCGATCACGGGCTGAAGCAGGAACTCGACTGGCTCGTCAGAGTGAATGCGGCCCAAGTAGTGGCCAAGGACTGATGGAATGGCCATCAACGTGGGTTCATTCCCTCGAGAGGACAAACCCTCAGCTTTGCCGAGCGGAAGTCGAGCCCGGGCGAACAGAAGGATGTTGTGTCTGGCCACCTTGGCTCTGCTAATGTGGGTCCTCCCGCTGACAGCAGCACATAGCCCAGACTTTGCGGCAAGCCCGCCGGTCTCCTTGGCGAGTACCCAACAATTCTCCCAAGCCGGGCTGACCTTGAGTTACAGCGTAATCGGGGGAGGGAGTGGCTTCTCGCCGCCAGTGTTTAGTTACCTTCGGAACAACGTAACCCAGAAAGTCCTCCTTACTAGTCAATCTTCAACGATTGCTGCCGATATCTCCAGCCATTGGACGGTTTCAAGCGTCCTAAACGGTAGCGGAGGAAGCGAAAGATGGGCCACGGACAGCGCAGCCTCGGGTGTAGTCCTGGGTGGAGAGTCGCTGGCATTCGTTTACTTTCACCAATACGCCATGGTTGCCCACTACACCATACCGAACGGGAATAGTCCATCTCCACCTTCTTTGCAATCCATGTCGTTCGGCAAAGGACTCGTCGCCTATCTCTCTCAGACTGAACAGATATATTGGCTGGATAGAGGGGCAGGGTACGTTCTTAGCGGGTCTCTCACGGGCTCTTCTTCCACCGAAAGGTGGGTGACCAATTCGGTTGGGATGGGCAGCATGGTTGCACCTCTGACTCTCAGCCTGACCTATTTTCATCAGCTCATGCTTAGTATCGCCTACCTACCGCCGTCCATGCCCTCAACCAGTTCTCCTGTTCTCGCGTTTGCTTCATTCGGAAGGACAGTCAACGAGTCTCTGAGCGCTGGAAGGTCAAACCTTTGGGTAGACGACGGAACTAGTCTCAAGTTTCACAGTCTTGAAGTAGCTTCGGCGCCAGGCGAGAGATGGATGGTCGAATCGGCTCTTCCCCAGTTCCTAGGATCTTCGTTGACCGCAACCCTGGCCGTGGTCCACCAATACGATTTCGAGCTCTCGTATGTATCATCAGGAGGGGGCTCCCCTCCGACTCCTTCGCTAAAGGGAGTATCCTTCGGGAATGCAGTAAACGCGAACCTAAGCAAGGCGTCATCCCAATTCTGGGTCGATGCCGGAACTCCATGGAGCGTGCCTTCACTCCTTTCCGGCGGAGCGCAATCAGAGAGATGGATCGCTCCGGGCGGATACGGAGGAGACGTCAACAGCCCGGTGGCACTGAACATCACCTACACCCACCAGTACTATGTTCAGATACCCACGAATCTTGTTGGAGGCACAGTCACGCAGACGAGCGGGTGGTACGACGCAGGCTCTATCCTCGCAATTTCCGCCATGCCTGCCCCGGGATGGGTATTCGGTGGGTGGCAGGGAACCGGCAGCGGAACTTACACAGGCGGAAACAGCTCCGTCACACTGCGTGTCGTCGGGCCTTTCGAGGAAGCTCTAGCATTCGATGCGATTCTGAAGGTTTCCAGTGGCACTCAAGGCTCTGTGACATACCTATATGGGACTGACAAAGAGACCGTCAAGCCAGGGGAATCTGTAAGCTTGGGACTCCCCCCAGGAACTAACGTAACGTTCGTAGCAACACCTTCGTCATTCCTGTATACCTTCAAAGGGTGGTCCGGCGCCTCAAGGAGCAGCAGCGGCACAGTAGGGTTGACAGTAAGGTCCCCAGCGGGACTCGTAGCGAACTTCTCCATCAACTACTACGCGCTGTACGGAATCATAGCGCTCTACGCAATTCTGGTGGTGGTCTGCGGCGTCTACATAGTGAACAGGACGCGTTGGCATGTCCGAGACTACTTACGCGAGAAGATAGGTCCTCTGTTCGAGGACGGGACAACTTAGAGTGCGCTTCAGGTGGCCCTTCGGAAGGAATAGGGTCTCGGACGTTGATTCCGAGCACGAGTTGACTCCATCGGAAAGGTTAAGGATGAAGATGTGGCAGGCGAGGGCAAGCCACTCCAGGTATACCGGCCTAGCGCTGCTTGCAGTCTGTGGGGCTTTCCTCGCCATCGCCTTTCTGACGGCCTACGTCGCCTTTGAAATGATGGCAATAGCTTCCTTCATCGTGGGCATCTTTCTGATTGCTTTCGATCTTGAGCCTCGAATAAAATTGCTCACCTCAGCAGAGGGATTACTCGGTCCGCTAGTGGCACTTGCGGACAATCTCGAAGCCCGGGGGTATGATGGGAAGGCAATCTACGTGCCGGGCAAGGAAGGAACCTCAATGCGAGTTCCTAGTTCACAGGGACTTCTGGAACCCTTTGGCATGACTCCCGTTGGCCGGGGACTCGCAGCATCAATAGAGAGGGAGCTTGGAGCGATGCGAGAGACCGAGTTCTCCTATGTCAAGGAATGGGTGCCGAGAGCCTTGGAGAGTGGCCTGGACGTTGTAGAAAGGGCGAGGATAGAAGCCAGGGATGGAACAGTCGAGGCCACCTTTGAAAAGCCCTACGTCCGCCCCCTTTGTGTTAAGGAAGATTTCAACGACAGGGTTTGCAGCAGGATTGGATGTCCGCTGGTGAGTTCAGTCGGAGAGATTCTGGCTTCATCCTCGGGCAAGGAGGTTCACTACCTAGGTTGCAAGTACGACCGTTCGGCCCAGATTGCGCGGGCATCATATCGGATGAACAATGGTCAGTAAGATGCTCTCCGCATCCAAGTCGGCAGCTTTGGCCACTTTGGCCCCAATCCCGCTAGTCGGATCCCTCGCCATTTACGACTGGCACGACGTGGCTGCGTCCTTCGGAATGACTACTTGGTTTGTCGCCTATGTCGGGATTGTCTTCGCGTCCTCGTTTTTGGCAGTCCTCCTCAGACTGGCGAGGCCGCAGTTCTCGGTCTCCAAGGGCTCCGGTCTCTGGTTCCTCGCCGTTGTTGGTGGGGGTGGAATCTACCTGCTAGGCTCTTACTACGGCCAGCATTGGCTACACTTGATGGGGCTCACGGTCGCCTACCTCGGACTGGTGGCGTACATAGGAGGCGGGAGGTTAGCGGGCTACATGGCTGCGGCGGAAGTCGCGTTCGCGACGTTCGCGTTGCCCCTTCTTTTCAGCGGACTGGCATTAGACATCGCGGGGGGAGTCCTGATCGGTGCCACTGTGATACTGGTTGCGGTCTTCATACTGTTCCAGTCCCGCCCAAGTCCAATCTGTGATCGGTGCGAATCGTACAATCTAACGGGGGCCCCCTTCTGCGATTTCTGTGGGAGGAGACTTATGGCTCGTGTGTTGTTTCCATTTCCCAGCAGGCGATTTCTGACAGTCGCCATTGTCAGCGCAACGGTAATCGTAATGTTGGTAGTGGCTGCCGTCCCCGTGGTCTCGTTGTCGAGCTCGACTTTGCAGATAACGAACTATAAGCTCTCTGGAGTGCAGGGAGTGACTCCTCTGCCATCATCCCCCGGTTGGACAACTTCTTTGACAAAGGCTTTCAGCAACAAGACGGTAACAACTTTTGACTACGCCCTTCGAGGGCCTGGTTCCGTCAACGCTACAATCTCCCTAGCTGGTTCGGAGCGCCTAGGTTTTGGTGTGATTCTGGGTCCACATGCGAATCTTGCGGTCAATGGCACAATGCAGCTCTATGGCGGCCAGACTGCCGTAACGTATGGATGGAGCGAGGGCAGAAACAACTTCACTGGCGTGCTGCTTGTGGCACCGGTGACCTATCTCTCAGCTGGCCGGATTAACCAATCCTATGCGTTTTTCTTCTTCGCCCAAAAATCAAGTCGTGCGGGAGTAGCTGAAGGCGGTTGGGTCCTGGGCCTCGCCAACGCTACTTCCAAGGACCTTCAGGCTTCGAGGGTAGGGTACTTCCCGCTCACGGCAGTAGCGGGGCCTATTATGTCCAACTTCCTGTATGCACTCTTGATTTCGATGATTATCCTCTGTCTCATTGTGGGTGGGGTGGCGAGGAGCATCGACTCGGCTGCAGGGAGGCTGTTTGACAACTCCCTATCCTTGGAGAGCCAGGAATTCGAACAATTGGCGAAAATCGCCCTCGGCGGAAGAAGTTCAACGGGGATGGAGTTGTTGGAGAGAATTAAACCAACTGGAGGGTGGGAAACTCTCAGTGGCCTCCTTGAAAGACTGCAGTTGTATGGCCTGGTCAGGAAGAAGATTGTAAGTCAAGGGGGAAACCCCAAACTCGTCTGGGCTTTCGGGACAGAACTTTGAGATTGGTTTCTGGCCGGAGAACGTGCTCTCTTGCCCTCCTTTCCCTGCTGCTGCTAGGCAGCATAGGCTCTTTGATGCCTCTCGCCTCGGCTGCCTCATTATCTTCACAAAGCGCATCCTGGCAGCAACCATTCCATTTCAGAAGGGAAATCCTGGTCCAGAACCCCGGGATGTCCGCTTTGCATGATTATCCCCTTCTTCTTAAGCTCAATTTCTCCCAAGACGAAGTCTTTGCCGCGAGTACCGAAATCAAACTATTCAATTCCAATGGTGTCGAGGTGCCATCTTATGTGGTCAGTACTCAGACCGCGAATGACTCCGTCGTCTCAGCAACTCTGCTCTCATTTCTAACAATCCCCCCCCAGGGAAATTCTTCCCTTTGGGCATACTACGGTTCGCCGGGCGCAGGATTGCCCGTTTACAGAGCTGCAAGTAGCACATCCTCTGCCTTCCTCGGGCCCGTATCCGTCTTCCTAGGTACTCCCGAGAGCCAGTCCTACGTCACCTTCACCTATGCTGGGACGTACTCTCAGACTGTGGAGTCCGTGATTTCAACCGGCTCCCAGAAGAGGACTCTCTACGGGTCAGCCTTGTTCGGTGGTGGCCTTTTGCCCGTCGAAGGATGGCACACTCTTGGCAACGCTTCACAGTTCGGGGCGGTTGCAACTTCCTCGACATTCACGGCGGAGAACTTGGCTTATACCGAGGTTGAAGTTGCCACAAACTCAAGCCTCGTCTTGTTCGACCAAATAACGAACCGCGGGTCAGCCCCGGTCGCCGGAGCAAGACTTTCGTTGATAATCAACGGATCCCAGCTCGCAAGCCTTGGGCCCCTTGCCTTTTCATACAGCGAAAACACAAGCCTAGCAATCGCTTCGGTAGGCGGAGCATTTCTCGGGTTCTCAGTGAGCCCTCACCCTTCTCTACATCTCATAGGGTCATCCAGTCAGCTTGTCGACTCGGTCGTTTCAGGCGGACAGGCGTCTCAAACGAAAGGTGGTGCACCAATGGGCGTGCTGTTCTCATGGTCTGCCGGGACGCTCGAAGCTGGAAGCTCATTTTCCGTGAAGACGGTCTTCTCTGTTTCGTCAAGCCCGAGTTCAATAGAGCATTCATCGCTCTCCTCTCCAGGAGTCCATGTAGGGAAAGAGGAAGCGAATGGCAGTTTCTTCACACCCTCGGCAACTGGGCTCTGGCAGGGGAGTCTGGCGCTTGTCAATGAATCGATTCAAGCAAGCGGGCTTCAGATTCCGCTCCAGGTTCATGAGGGGAGCCTTTTGCCAGATACGGTTTCGTTGAATGGGACGGCGACCTATACTCTGCCGTCCCCCAGCTTCCAACAGGGAGTTGGAGCGAGGTGGACGCCGAGCAGCGATAAGCTGGGAGATTCAACTGCGTATGCCTCTCCGAGCTTCTGGTCGCTTTCTGAAGCGTCATACGTTGGTAGAGTAGCGGTATTCAACTACAACAGTTCTGCCTCATCGGATGCTTCCTTGGTCTCGGAAACCAGCCCGGTGCTTCCCTCGAATGATGCCTACCTCATCATCAACTACAGAGCGACAACCTCCTTTGGTTCTGGGAACCCGTCTGATCAGCAGCTCTTCGCCGCCTTGAATGTGTACGGCACCCTCACCGGCAAGCTCACAAAGTCCGTTTACTTCCCCGTAAGTGGGTCCTCGAGCAACATTAACAACAGCGCCACTTGTGGCCCTGGGGGCGCAACGAGGCCCCAGCTCCTTCCCAAGCCGGGTTTTGGTGGATATCTTGTAGGCGACGGTACATGGAGGACGCTTAGGGACAACGTATCCAACTCCCTTGTCTCTGCCACCTCGCGGTTCCAACTTGTGCTTTGTGCAGCTGCGTCGACTGGATTCATAGGCCAGATGGAGCTTCAGGCAAGAAGCGCGGGAGTCACCGTTTCGGTGCCTGCCCAAAAGATCATGGGGGCATCGGTAGGACGCACCGGGCAAACGATAGAACTCACTCTTGCGAAGGGGATCTCCTCGTCTGGCTTTGGTGCCATTGCGAATCTCCGCCTCGGCTTTCAGGCAATCTCGAGCGTCCAGATGAACCAGACCTCGGGGGCAACCTTCTCCTCTCGGATTCCTGAGCCTAGTGTAGTAGTCGGCGCGAGCTTCTCCCCGAGAACCGCACCCAAGGTTCTTGTCGGTGTCCAGGCGCTTGTAGTAAGCATGCCCTTTGCTGGGCTCTTGCCAGCAATTTCAATCAACGGTACGGCTGTGTCTGACATCTCGGTCAACAGAGGAGTCGCGATCGTTACCGAAAGCGAGCTTAGAGCTGCTGGACTGGGAGACCCACCTTCGACTTCGCTCATGCAGCTTGTCTTTCGGGGCGTCACACTTGGGCTCCGAGTGAACGACGCCAGTGGCAACCCAGTTGGAGGAGCGACTGTCACGGTCGAGGGACTCGGCTCAAGGACTCCGTTCACCGGAACCACGGCGTCTGACGGAGGAATCTCGTTCAATGTCGTACCGTGGAATTACACAGTTTCTGTCGTCTCAAAGGGTTCGACCATCTTCAATTCTCTGTACAACCTGAAGTCAGGACAGAGCGCGACGGTTGTGAGCAGCGTGTATGCCCTGACGCTCAAAGCAAAGGACACCATCGGGGAAACCATTGGGGCAGCTGAGATTTCTCTCACCGGAAACGGATACAACGGGACATTCGCTCTTGACCACGGCTCTCTTGACCTTCAGCTTCCGGCAAACACGAATTACAAGGTCACCGTATATGTTGCAGGTGCGCGTGTTTACAGTGGCACGATTTCGGCATACACAAGTGGCTCTACGGTCCTCCTCAACACCTCTTATGTTCCGTCAGTCGTAGAATTGGGTGCCGTCATTGCGGTGGCGGTGGCCCTCTTGATAACCGCCTTTCTCCTATACGAGCCTAGTGGCCGCTCGCTGTTGAGACGTGTTCCGAGACTTTGGAAGTAGCCGATCCGTGAAAGGAAGTTCAAAGCTTGGCCTCAGTTTGACCGGGCTGCTCGTGCTCTGCTTTCTGGTCCCCGCCCCGGCGGAGGCGCAGACTCAACCTTCGCTCAACGTCACCTACACGATTAACCTCGACCAGAACTACAAAATCTACGGGTATCTGACGGAGCACTTGACTGTCGGTGTAAGTGGTACCTTGAACCCTTCGGGTTCCCCTACCCGAGTGATCGTTACGTTCCCATTTGGTTACTCTGACGTAGTCGGTCTTCCCCATGGGGCGAATTTTTCCCTCAAGGGTAGTCCTCTAGGGGGTGGCACCTATACGGACCTGACAGTTGAGATTCCAGAAAACTCGACTTCGTTTAGTTTCACTCTCGAAGGCACTCAGAGTGGCCTTTCCAGCTTCTTCTTCAGGAATATTGGATCCATCCCCCCTGTCTACGTAGCATCGAACGCGCCACCCTTCCTTCCCACGGTCACTGTGCTCGTTCCTGACTCTTCAATTCAAATCCAGACAGTCTATCCAAGCAATTCTGGCCAGTTCGTCAGCATAGCGGGACAATCTTACCTCGAGGTGAATCCCCAAGATGTTACATCAGCGGCCAGGGGGGTTACTCTAGTCTATCAGTCTCCCTTAAGCGGCTATTTTGCCTTCGTAGCAATCGTAGTTCTCGCCGGCATTGCCCTAATCGTCCCTGCCTTGGTGCGGCGCTTTAAGGCCCCCACCAAGAACTTGTGGTTTAGGGTCCCTGTTGCTCTGAGGTCATTCGCTGAATTCGTTTCGCGAAGGAGGGGACCGAGGACTCTGCTTGTGATTTTCGTTTTTCTCTGCCTAACATTGATATCACTCTCAACAATCTTCGGTCCTCCGCCTCAGCCAAGGGCTTACCTTGCAGCCACT
>JAPCJK010000043.1 GCA_027886975.1 Nitrososphaerota archaeon | reverse complement strand
TCGGCTGACTTTCCTTAAGACGCTGACCAACATCTTAGGAGTGAGCTTGCCCGTGTTAGTGTTGCGTGGGCTCGGATGGTAGCTTGAGTAAAGCGCAGGTCTATCCTTGAACCTGAAAACAATGCCGTGTGAGAACTTTATGCCCTTCACATCGACCCCATCTCGACCGAGATGTTCAAGATAGGCCTTGAAAGAAAGTGCCCCAAGTGCAAGGACGGCTCTCAAATTTCTCATCAGAGATATCTCTGCGTCGAGGTAGACTGAACAATTCTCGAATTCCTCTTTGGCTGGTTTGTCCCCAGGAGGTACACACTTCACCACCGCAGTGACGTAGCAATCGTTGTAGACCAGACCGTCATCCTTAGATTCGGAGACGGGTTTGTTGGCGAAGCCGGAATCATAAAGGGCCCTGACCAGAAACCTTCCCGATGAGTCTCCAGTGAAAACGCGCCCCGTACGATTGCCGCCGTGCAGAGCTGGAGCGAGGCCCAGAACAAGAAGTCGTCCCTCCAAATCCCCGAAACCTGGGACAGGCTTTCGCCAGTACCTCTGTGTTGCGAACGAGGCTCTCGGTGAGACGCCCTCCCTGTAAGAGACGAGGCGGGGACATCGCTTGCAGGCGATGACCGTGCGTATCAATGCGCTGGAAGAGAGATGCTCGTCAGACCTAGGAAGCCTCATCGGGCCATAGCTTCGAGAAGGGTCTTGCTAATTTCTGCTGGTCCTGCATCGACGACGTAGGGCCCAAGCCTTGGGCCGCGGTCAGAGCCAAGCAGTATGGAATAGATGACGGGGAAAAACTCTCCTGGCTTCATCCCATTCTTCTTTGCCGCTTCGAAGGCGGCGTTCTGTATTCCGTCTGCATCCTTGGATACGAGGAGGGCCCTGGCGAACTCTTCGACAGCCTTCTTCGCATTGGAGCCCAGCTGCGGAGGTTCAACGGGAGCCTTCCCCTGCCTCCCCGCCCATTTGTCCGCCCACCTGATCCTCCTGGAGAGGTCGTCAGACCTCTCGGAAACCATCCCGTAACTTACCAGCCTCTTGACCACGAATTCTTCCACCGAATTTTCGGGGGCGACCGAAGCAAGCTGGGCCAATAGGCGGTACGGGACATGGACCCCCTTTCCCTTCGGAACTTTCAAGAGCACCGTATACTCGTAAAGTCCTCGAAGCCTGGCGTCCTTCATCTGGTTGGGGTCTTTTCTTTTTGAGAAGTAGTACTCTTCGAGGTCGTCGAAGTCGTCCATGTAGACCGGGATGTCATCAAGGGAAACGCTTCTTGCGCCGATTATCCTCTTGTACATCAATAGCCTCAGGCTCTCAGGGGAAGCGTACTCCAGCCATTCAATGGGCGTCACGAGGTTACCCACCGATTTGGAAATCTTTCTTCCAGATTTGTCCTGGAAGAGCTCGTACCGCGCATGGTATGGTGGCGGGTACCCCAGCACATTCTCGGCCACCCAGTCGTTGACCTTTACGGAATCGGTCAGCTCCTTGCCGTAGGCTTCGAAGCGAATGTCGAATGCCGCCCACCGGGCCGCGAACTCGACCTTCCACATCAGCTTCCCGTTCCCTTCTGATATCTTGACATCGCCTTCATGACCGCACCCCTCGACGAACGTCTCTCCGAGTTGTGTCCCCTCGCATTTGTAATGGACGGTGTCGTTCTTTGAATCGTAAGAAATCGCGTGGGTGATGTAGATCCTCCCGCAATTGGCGCAAACTGGCGTATAGGGGAGAGCCTGTTCATACTTCGACTGGCCGACAAGCTCGTTAATTTTCTTCCCCACCGACTCCGACTGGGAAAGGATCTTCCGTATCTGGTCGTTCAGGACTCCCGATTTGTAGGCCTCAGATCCGCTCTGGAACTTGTATTCGATCCCGAGTTTGTCCAACGAGTCCCTGAGTAGGGACCCGACGTGCTCCGCGTAGGATTGGTGACATTCGAAGGGGTCGGGGATCCGAGAGACTGGGTGAGCAATGTGATCCTTCAACCAGGGCGGGAACCCCGCAGGGACCTTTCTGAGGCCATCGAAATCGTCGGAGTATGCGATGAGCTCTGATTTGTAACCTTGAGTTTCGAGTGCGAGTTTGACTCCGTAGCTCCTGATGGCGTCCCCGACACTCCCGATGTGCGGGAGCCCCGACGCGCCTAGCCCGCTTTCGACTCGGACGAGCGCAAGGCTCCTTCCGAGCTTCTTCTCTCTTTCGATGGTTTCGAAGGCGACCTTGTCCAGCCAGGTGCCTCTGCCTATGATGCTGACCTGCTCCAAGCTCAGCTTATGGTTCTGGCCCGGATGTAGTTAGGCCTGTCGCTAGCGGTAGTAGGGGACGGCTACCTTCTCCATGGGCTTCCCCTCCCTCGACGACCTTGCCTTCTTTATTGCATCGGCGAAGTGTTCCATCAGGACGATGGCTTCGTCGACGTGTTTCTTCGCATCCTCAGGCTTCGGGTACTTCGAGATGAAGCCTTGCAGCACTATTGATACTGCGGTGTTCGTGAGCGACGCCATGTCCGCTGCGCTGAACCCTTCGGTCATCTCCACCACCCTGTCGAGGTCCACGTCCTTGGCGATTGGAACTCCCTTTGTGTGTATCTTCAGTACCTCCTTCCTTGCCCCCTTGTCAGGAAGCGGGATCAGAATGAGCTTGTCGAATCTGCCGGCCCTGAGCAGCGCTGGATCAACGATGTCTATCCTGTTCGTGGCTGCAAGGACCACCACACCATTTAGACTCTGGACGCCGTCAAGCTCCGTCAGCAGCTGGCTGACTACTCGTTCGGTCACCATGCTGTCCCCTCCCATACCTCTTGTGGGAGCAAGAGCATCGACTTCGTCGAAGAATATCACGCATGGGGACGCCTGCCTTGCTCGGCGGAAGACTTCTCGGATTCCCCTTTCGGATTCACCGACCCATTTGCTTAGTAGCTCAGGCCCCCTGACACTGATGAAGTTGGCTTCGCTCTCCGTTGCTACTGCTTTCGCCAGGAGAGTCTTCCCCGTTCCTGATGGGCCATAGAGCATTATCCCCTTCGGCATGCTGTACCCGATCTTGTCGTAGAGGTCTGGATACTTTAGAGGCCATTCGACGGCTTCCTGAAGCTCCTTCTTGGCACCTTCTAGGCCCCCGATTTCCGACCACTGCACGTCCGGTGTTTCCAGGTAGACCTCGCGCATCGCCGAGGGCATCACGTCCTTCAGCGCACCTCGGAAGTCTTCCATCGTCACGATGAGCTTGTCGAGGGTCTCCGGGCTTAGCCTGTCCTCCTCCAGCTTGATGTCAGGGAGGTTCCTTCGCAGGGTCTTCATGGCCGCCTCCTTGCAGAGGTACTCCAAGTCGGCCCCGACGAAGCCGTGGGTGACGGCTGCAAGCTTCTCCAAATCGACAATCATCTCGGCAACACCTTGCTTGTCGTCGTTCTGTTCCATGGGCATGTGCCTCGTGTGGATCTGGAGTATATCCAGCCTTCCGCGCTTGTCAGGGACCTTAATCTCGATTTCCCGGTCGAACCTGCCCGGCCTTCTCAGCGCGGGGTCTATGGCGTTCGGCCTGTTGGTCGCCGCAATCACAATTACCTTACCCCTAGCTTCCAGCCCGTCCATGAGTGAAAGTAGCTGGCTTACCACCCTTCGCTCGACCTCACCGGTGACTTCTTCCCTCTTCGGAGCGATTGAGTCGATTTCGTCGATGAATATGATGGTGGGCGCTTTCTCCTTCGCCTCTTTGAATATCTCCCTGAGACGAGCCTCGGATTCTCCGTAGAACTTGCTCATGATCTCTGGACCGCTGATAGGGATGAAGTGCGCATTGCTTTCGGTCGCGACGGCCTTCGCGAGCAGAGTCTTGCCCGTCCCTGGCGGGCCGTAAAGCAGAATTCCCTTCGGAGCCTCTACTCCAAGCTTCTCGAAAATCTCGGGGTGTCGTAGAGGCAGCTCGATCATCTCCCTAACCTTCTGAATTTCGTCCTTCAGGCCGCCGATGTCCTCGTAGGTGACCTGCGGGACTCCGCGGAGCGCCTCCCCTTTCTCTGAAATTACAAACACGGTCCTTTGCGTGATCAGAGCCGCATCTGCCACGGGGCTGACCCCGACCACCTGGAATGTCAGTCTCCCACCGAAGTAGGGGATCATTATGTTGTCTCCCTTTGTCACCGGGACACTTTCCAAAGCGTCCGCAAGATATCTTTCGTCGATGGGAGGCACTGCTTCGAGCGGTGCGACCACAACTTTCTCGGCGGGCGGGGCCTTTACCTTCTTGACCACGACAACGTCACCGATCGCAACTCCCGCATTGTTCCTAATCAGACCGTCAATCCTAACTATCCCTCTGCCTTCGTCGGAAGGATACAGGGGCAGGCACTTCGCGACTGTCCGTCGCTTACCTTTGATTTCTATAACATCCCCAGTCGAAGCATCGAGGGCGTCCATGGCGTCGTAATCTATTCTTGCGACCCCTCTTCCTACATCTCTCGTATAAGCCTCCAAGACCTTTAGTTGGACTTGCTGCTGACTCACTCCCGCTCCACTCTCAGACAACGTTTACTCTCCTAAAGCCCTTATTAGCCTTGTCCTTCAATGAGAAGGAAATCTCCAGAATTCCGTTTTTGTATTCTGCCTTTCCACTATCCGGATCAACCTCTGCGTTAAGATTGACCTGTGCTCTATATTTCTTAGTGTCTTTTTCCGCAGTTATGACGGCAGTCTCGTCCGTCGCCTCTATTTTGATATCTTGTTTTTCGACACCGGGCATCTCCAGCAGCAGCCTTAGAATTGAGTTCTTGTCGTCCACCACCTGCTCGGTGATTGGGGACCTATTGCCGTCTCTCCGCGAAGGGTTGTCCCCGAATATCTGCACGGTTGGTTTCCCTTCCGGACTTAGATTGAAGGAGAAGCCAGCAACGAAGGGCCTCGAATCCCCTCGCCCTCCAAAAATACTGCTCTTGACGGCCTCCTCGAGGTCTTTTTCGAAGTCCTCGAAATACTTGTCCATCTCGCCGAGCATGTCTCGCAAATCCCTACGCTTATCCTCGCTCACCTGATTCACCTTAGGTTAATTAGCATCAGGTTAAACTCTTTTATAAATCCTTCGTTCAGCGGGTAAAGTGGAGAGGAGGATGATTGACGAGGTTTTGGCTTCGGGGACCCGACTCAAGATCGCTGACGCTGTCTCAGTCCGCCCGAGGACCCTGACAGAACTCTCCGACCTGACTGGGATCTCAGTACAGGGCGTGATCAAACACTTGAAGCGGCTTACGCAGTTGGGTCTGGTAGATGAGCGGAAGGCCCCCGCAAGCGCTTCCAAGGCGCGAAGGGTCTACGTGTCGCGAAGCCCGCTAGTAGGGGACTACTCTGCAAAGGACCTCGCGATAGTGAAGCTCTCGAAGGTCGCCCGTCCCGAGAAGAGGCGGCACAGCCAGAATAAGGACCTTGAATCGTTGGCAGCCGACTTGCTCTTCCAGCGAAGAAGGATCAGAGACGAGGCAAAGAGGCTTGGAAAAATAATCGACAGGCTCGTCGAAGAAGAAGAACTCCTAAACGGGGCCTTGGAAGCTGGTTCCTTCACCAATGACGAACGGCTGATTCTCCAGACACTGCTCACCGAGGAGACCATTGAAGACGGGGTCCAGGTCCTCTCGAAGTATTACGGGATTGAAGACAGAAGGTCTATAGACAAAGCTCTGATGAAGGCGAGGCATAGTGTCGGCAAGTAAGAAGCTAGTGATGGTGACGAACGACGACAGCGTTCAGAGCAACGGAATCATAGAGCTCGCCAGGGCAGTGTCGAAGCACGCGGAGGTGATCATTGTGGCGCCCGAGCAACCGCAGAGCGCCACCGCCCTTAGTCTCACCTTCCACAAGCCACTCAGGGTGGCGAAGGTGCGAAGGGAGAAGTTCGAATGTTACGCCGTCTCCGGTTCCCCGGGGGACTGCGTGATGATAGGAGTCAACAAGATACTCCCTAGACGCCCTGACCTTGTGGTGTCTGGGATCAACATCGGGGACAACAACACGTTCCAGGACATCCTCGCCTCGGGAACTGTTGCCGCCGCGCTGGAGTCTGCGATAACGGGGATTCCGGCTCTCGCATTTTCAATGGAGGTGGGTGGCGAGTCGATGTTCGCCCTTGAGTATGACCAGCCCGACTTCACAAATGCCGCGGCGATAGCCGGGGAAGTAGTCGGGGACGTCCTTGAAAACGGGATGCCCGAGGGCGCAGAGATCCTTAACGTCAATTTCCCAGAGGGCGTCGAGCTTTCGACACCGATTATTCTGACTCAGGTGGGGAGGAGGAAGTACACCGACAAGGTGATCGTCAGGAAGGACCCGCGAGGGAGGGCCTACTACTGGCTCTTCGGAGAGAGGCTGTCGCATTTCCCGACGAATACCGACGCGGACGCCGTGTTGGTCAAGCGTCGAGTGTCTATCTCGCCGATGGTTCTCAACATGTCTGGCCCAATTTCAAACGACCTGGAGAAACTTCGAGACAGAGTTCAAAATAAACTCAAGAGCCGAAAGAGCGAGAGGCGGAGGTAGTGTCAGGGGAGTTGATTGGCAGCCAAGCCACCCAGCTGGCGATGGCCGATTGGGAGAGAATAAACATCAAGATGAAGGTCATTAAGTTGAACTGGCCCGTGCAATTGCTCGTTCCCGCCCTGGTCTTCCCATCACTTTCTAAAGGGACCCGAGGGCTGACCTTCTATCCTGGCCGCTTGGGTCTCGCGCTGGGCAGCCTTCTCGCGGCTTCCAGCGCTGTAATCGGCGGTCTCCTGCTGGGACCAACGGGGCTGCTTGGGGCCGTACTGTCCTTCTGGTTCCTTGGAACTGCGGGAGTCGCCACTGTAGTGGGAGCATTCAGGCCGTTCGCTTTTGTCAAACCAATCTGCACCCGATGCAGACTCCTCCACATAATCAAAGAGCACGAGGCTATTCACCTAAGCGGCGTCGCCAGCGAAGGTAAGGTGTGGGCTTCGATGAGGACAAGGCACAGCACGCAAAGCCTTTCCCTCGAGGGGGACCCTACCATCTGCTCTTTCTGCCCAATCCCTAAAAGAATCTCCGAACACTAGGGTGACTTGGTTTGGTGCATCGCGTCGCAGTCGTTGATGACGATCTCTGTCAGTCCAAGAAGTGTGGGCTGGAGTGCATCAAGGAGTGCCCCGTTAACATCAACGGCGAAGAATGCATTGTTCTCGACGAGAACAAGCTAGCTCTGATTTCGGAGGAGCTCTGCATAGGGTGCGGGATATGCATCAAGGTCTGCCCCTTCGACGCCATCGACATCCTGAACCTCAGCGAGGAGCTGAAGAGCGACAAGATCCATCAGTATGGCGTTAACTCGTTCAGGCTCTTCAAGATACCCACGGTTAGGCGCGGACAGGTCGTCGGCTTGGTTGGAAGGAACGGCATCGGCAAGTCCACCGCCCTCAAGATTCTGGCGGGCCAACTCATACCCAACCTCGGCGACTACGAAAAGGAGCCGTCCTGGGAGAGGTTCCTGTCCTATCTGAGCGGCCGGGAGATGAAGGAACACTTCGAGAGAATCGCAGATGGAGAGATGCGGGTCTCGCTCAAGCCCCAGGCAGTTTACAAACTTCCTGAGGCTTGGAAGAAGGACACCGAAGGGCTGCTGCGTCAGATGGACGAGAGGAAGAAGATGGACGAAGTGGTCGAGACTCTGAACCTGAAAGCGACGCTGAAAATGAAAGTCTCGGACCTGAGCGGAGGGGAACTTCAAAGGGTCGCGGTTGCCGCAGCGGCGTTGAAGGACGCAGACCTCTATCTCTTCGACGAACCTTCGTCCTACAATGACGTCTACCAAAGACTTGCAGTGTCAAAACTGATTGGGCAGATCGCAGAGTCCGGGAAGTCGGTACTCGTAGTAGAGCACGACATCGCCTTCCTTGATTACGTCACCGACTATGTGCAGATAATCTACGGAGAGCCGGGGGCATACGGAATCGTGTCGGGGCCCTACGCCTCAAGGACCGGAATCAACGCGCTTCTTGATGGTTATCTTCCTCTGGAGAACGTCAGGTTCCGCGAGCACGCCGTTTCCTTCGGCCAGCGGGCCGCAGGGGAGACATTCGAGAGCGAGGAAGTGGTGGCGAAGTACACGAAGCTCACGAAATCCTTCGGAAATTTCAAACTCTCGGTAGACGCCGGACAGATCAAAGGAGGGACGATACTCGGTGTGGTCGGAGCCAATGCCCTTGGCAAAACCACCTTCATCAAGATGCTTGCCGGGGAGGAGAAGCCGACCAAGGGGAGCGTCTCCGTCGACGCCAAGGTCGCGTACAAGCCTCAATACCTGACCTCGAGCTTCGAAGGAACGGTGGAGGAATTCTTCAACTCTAGCCTCGGGACGAAATACGGCGACCCAGTGCTCCAGGACACCCTTGCGGTCCCGCTCAGGATGGAGAAGCTCCTTGCAAGGACCATGGGAGATCTAAGCGGCGGGGAGCTCCAGAAAGTTGCGATAGTGGCGACCATGGCGCAGGATTCGGAGGTCTACGCCCTGGACGAACCTTCAGCCTTCCTTGACGTCGAGGACAGGTTTGTGGTTGCGAGGGCGATAAATAGGATGGTAAAGGCCCGGGGCAAGGCTGCTGTCGTAATCGACCACGACCTGCAGGTGGTCGACATCGTCTCCGACAGGCTCATGGTCTTCGCCGGGAAGCCTGGAGAGTCCGGGGAGGCTTCGACCCCTCTGACCAAGGAGGAAGGGATGAACGAGTTCCTGAAACTCGTAGGTCTCACCTACAGAAGGGACGTCAACACGAAAAGGCCAAGGGTCAACAAGCCGGGGGGCAAGCTGGATAGGGAGCAGAAGGAGAGGGGCGCGTATTACTACGTCTCCTCGCAAAGGGAAGAGAATGCCGCGGCTGATTAGGGCCGCTCTGGAAAGAGCAGGAATCGACAATCCCGATCGGGTTTCGACGGGCGTGGACGTGATCGGGGATATTGCCATTGTAAGGCTCGAAGGTTTCAGTCGGCGAGAGAAGCGAAGGATCGCGCGCTCGCTCATGCAGGACATGAAGAATATCCGAGCCGTCTTTGAACAGGAGGGGGGAATCGAAGGGGAGCTCAGGCTCCGGAAATTGAAACACCTTTCTGGGGAAAGTAGAACCCTTACGGTCCATAGGGAGAACGGGTGCATCTTCCGGGTCGACGTGGCGAAGAGTTACTTCTCGCCTCGCCTCTCCACGGAAAGGCTCAGGATCGTCGGACTCGTGGGACAGAAGGAAAGGGTCCTGAACATGTTCGCAGGGGTTGGACCATACTCTGTGCCAATCGCCAAGTTCGCGGGGGCGATGGTAACAAGCTGCGAAATCAACGACTACGCAGCCAGGCTCCACGAAGAGAACAATAGGCTGAACAAGGTGGAGGGGCTAGTCTCCGTCGTCGCAATGGACGCCATGGACCTCCCTGAGAGGGCGAAGCTGAAGTTCGACAGAATCTTGATGCCTCATCCGTCGCAGGCAAACAATTTCCTCCCGAAAGCCCTCAGAATGGCGAAGAAGAGGG
The DNA here is from genome assembly GCA_027886975.1 of Nitrososphaerota archaeon. GTDB lineage: Archaea > Thermoproteota > Nitrososphaeria > Nitrososphaerales > Gagatemarchaeaceae > UBA183. The sequence goes on along the minus strand of JAPCJK010000043.1, from coordinate 7,509 downwards.
GTGTCATTCACTACTACAGGCACGTCCTCGGTCGAGACGAGGGTGAGGCTAAAGACGCCCTCAGGACCGAACTGTCCGAGCTCCTGCCTCCCAGGTCGAAATATACAATCAGGAAGGTGAGAGAGGTAGGACCCAGATGGCTGGAGATGGTCGCAGGGGTCAGGCTTCCGCCTTAGAAAGGAAGACTTTGGCTGTACCTGTAGAGGTGCACGATGATCCCGAAGGTCACGAGGATCGCTCCGGCGTCGAACAGGGCCATGTTCCTCAGGCCAGATGAAATTGCCTGAGCCGCGAATCCGTTGATTGCCACCTGCGCGATGATTAGGAGCAAGAATATTATGAAGACCCATTTCTTTGTAAGGATGGGGCCAATCGGCGCCGATGCTCTTCTGATGCGCTCCTTTGACTTCAGGTAGCGAAGGAAGGCGTAGGTCCCGATGAAGGAAAGAAAAGTCACTGCGAGCATGGATGAAAAGTAAAGCGCCGGATCGACGAAGAGCCTGGCAAGCGTGGGGAGGCTCGTGTCTGGGTTGATGTAGAAACCCCATGCGGTGGTGATTAGAATCTGCGCGATGGTCGTTATTCCAAGAGCTGTGAAGAAGGGCCTGTCCTTCCAGTTCAGTTTCTTCGAGGTGTCCACGAAGGGAACGACAATCGCCATCAGGAATAGCAATGCAGGCATCAGACCCCCCATCACGAACTTGTCGAACTCTGTCCGGAGAAGGGCGTAGATTCCGGTCAGATACCATTCAGGTATCGTGAGCTGGGGATTGCTAGGACTGTAGGGTATCCCGACGGCAACAGGGAAGATGGCTGCGACGAGGAAGAGGCCACCCACCACGGTGGAAATCACTGGGAGGTCGAACACCATGTACCTTGGGAAGTGGATGAACACGAGGATCAGCATGACCATTGGAAGTATGAACACGTGTGCGGCGTAGAGCCTCAGAATAAAGTCGGTGAATCCTGCCCCGAAGGTCGCCAGACGGAGAACCCCGCCGATGACAGGAGAAGCGTTCGCCAAGGAGGAGCCGATTTCAATCGCGAGCCCGGCCCTCTGGTTGAACAGCAGGTCGTAGCCGGTGAACGCCTCGACGCCCGTGATGATCCCAAGGACGACCCCCGTCACCCAAAGGACCTCGTTCTTTATCTTGAACCTGCCACTGAAGTATTGATAATACAGGTGCAAGACTGCCAGTAGGACCATCGCGTTCGAGGCGGTATAGTGGATGTTCCGAAGCAGCCATCCGAAGGGTACGGAATCGTTGATTCTTTGGATACTGGCGAACGCGCAAGTCACGTTTCCGCATCCGGAAAGTGTGGGTTGATAGTAGATCATGAGCAAGCCGCCTGTTATGCCCAGGACGAGGAACACAATCCCGGTCAAGACGCCAAGGTAGCCTAGAGGACTGACGAAGCGCTTGGGAAAGGTGTACTGGACCCCGATGTACACCGTCCTCTCGAGGCCGTCCATCAGCCATCGGTACAATCTGAAGATTATGTTGCCCTTCTGCGCGGGGGGCTGGCTCAACCTTTGACCTCCTGTGTCAAGTTCTTGAGGTCGGCAGGCGTCTGCCCCGCCGGTTTGATGAAATTCGTGTAGCTCGTGTAGTCTCTCCCAAAGCCGAGCTCGCCGTTGGCTGCGACGGCGTCGACCCCGTCGAGGGGGAACGGCTTTGAAGGGTCGCGGTTAGGAAAGAACACGTAGAGCTGTCCGTTGGAGTCAGCCTGCAATGTGAGCATGGGGATCGCGTTCGTCGGGAACGCCTGCAGAGAAGCGGGCCCTGCGACTGCCTTGCCGTCTGGGATCTCGTATATACTCCCGTGACACGGACATTCGTACTGCTGGTGGGTTATGGTGTTCGGTCCCGGCGCCTGATACCCATTTTCGTTCGGATTCTTTGTTTGTGTTGGATTGTAATTAGGACTGCACCAAAGGTGGACGCAGACCTTGCTGAAAGCTACGAAATCGGTCGCCTTCTTGCCATTTCCGCCGAGCTCGGTTGGTAGCCGGATCAACTCGTACTTCAGGAAAGTGTCAGGGTTCTGGGAATCGAGGGTCGGGTCCCCAGATGTCGGGTAAGTTATTACCCAGTGACCGTTCGCAGGGAACGTCGTCAGGTCGTTAACATTAACCAGCTGACCCGAAGCTACTCCATACTTTGTGTTTTGGTCGACCCTAGCCTTCTGAAGGAGATACCTCTTCGCCGTCCCGGTCGAGACCGAGGACGACAGAAACGTCCCCCACGGGACGTACGGGACTATCGAGAGTATGGCACCGACGGCCAGTGCGGCCTTGAGGAACTTCCTCCTTCCACTGTCTTTAGGCTGTTGCGGCTTCGAGGTTGTAGCGGGAGGGGGGCTCTGGGGCCGTGGAGCAACTGGCCCGGGCCTGGGAGTCGGGGGCGCCGCCCGAGGTGCAGTCGCAGGGCTGGATTGAACGGCCGCAGGAACAGTCGGTTTCTTCTCCGCTTCAGAAACAGTCTGCTGGGAGGACTGGTTCTCCTTGGTCTCCTCCGCCAATCGTTGTCCGCGATTAGGGTCATCGGAGTAGTTTTTAACCTTCGTTTCCTTGAGTAGAAATCGGCCAGCACGCAAAAAACGCTTATAGCCTTTGGACGGCGAACCAGAGAGAACCTGCAATGAGCGGTCAGAGTTCCACCATCGTTGGTGCCATAGTTGCAGTGCTCATCGTCGGAGCCGTTGCGACACTTGGGTACTACCAGTTCGAGGTGGCTCCGGGCCTCGTCAGTGCGACTTCATCTGTTCCTTCCGTGACCTGCCCGTCTTCCGCCTGTGTCAACGTGACCATTCCAAGCGGGGCTTCGACCATCGCTCCTGGCTTCTCGCCCGACACAGTGACGGTCGTAATAGGAGTTAACAACACAGTATTTTGGACGAATTCCGATGACAGCGGGACCCCGCATACGGTCACTCCCAAATCAGGTCCTGACAATTCATGGGGAAGCGGCACCCTGAACCGCGGGGATACCTACACGCATACCTTCACAGTGTCGGGGACCTATGGTTACTATTGCACCTTCCATCCTTCGGTGATGACAGGCACGGTTATCGTGAAGACCCGCTAGACCGGGAAGACACACTTAGCGACCTTACGACTGTATCTAAAGACCTACCGGACAGTGAGTTAGGGATTATTCGATTCAAAAGGAATTCTGAACCCTGGGGTCAAGATCGATTGAGCAACGAAGCTCGGGCCATCAACTTTGCGACCCTCACAGGCTCCGGAATCGAGCCCTGAATGGTGAATGCGTCCAGAACCGGTTTCAGAACAGAAGGCTCGAGACCAGATGTTCTCACGTAGACCTTATGCCCTGAGCGCAACAGAACCCCCCTTCTCCGGCCCAGTTTGCGATAGGCATCAAGTTTCTTCCCGGCTGTGCCAGCGAAATGCCTCCTGATGGACCCCTCGATCCCCGAGGTCTCCTTGTAAGTGAGGCACAAAACTGGGAGTCTCGACTTTCGAGAAAGTTCGTCGACATCCACTATGTTATAGAGGCTTAGGATTGCACCAGAGACGAATATCATATTAACGTCGTTGCGCTTCAATCTCCTGTACAGGGAAACTATCGAGGATGTGGCGTCGTCCCCGCCAACGGATGTCTTCCCGATCGCAACTCCGTCGATGACGAAATCGCTGCGCATCACGACGCCGGCGAGGACGGACGACTTCCGACCCTGCTTGAAGCTCTCTGCCACCCCTAGTGCCCTGATTCCTGGCTTGTTCAGATGTAGCCGCAAACTGATCCGATTGCAGGAAGCTTCTCTTTACCCTTTTAACCGATGGACTCTAGCACGGCGGAATGGCCAAGATCTACAGCCTCCCGGCTGGCGCTAAAATCCCTGAGGACATCGTCTCCATCGCCACCAGAGAGAAGATCGACACCGCAAGAGTCGAAGCGATAGGTGGCGTGGAGAAGCTCAGGCTTGCCTACTTCAATCACGTGACCAAGAAATACGAAGAATATGACTACCAAGAGTTTCTCGAGGTGACGAGCCTGCTAGGAAACATTACCCTCAAGGACGCAAAGCCCTTCCTGCATGCGCACGGCAACTTCGGTAGAAAGGACAGAAGTGTCATTGGAGGACACATTATCTTCGCGGACGTCTTTCCTCTTCTCGAAGTTGTGGTCACACCGACGGAGAACAAGGCTCTTCGTAAGTTCGATGAGGACCTCGGGCTCAACGTGATTTATCGCACTTAGAGGACGCTGAGACCATTAGGAATGGAGCTCAGTCTAATGCCTTCCGGTCATATTGACCTAACCGTAACTCTGTCACATCACAGCCCCGGAAAGAATCTGCTTGACGACGATTTAAGCGATTGCTGGGTCATTCAAACGCCCGATAGGGGAAGGTCCAGGATGGTGATGAGGCCGGGCCTGGCTCTGCCTATCCTCTCCACCGCATGCACGACCAAGGCGACGGTGGCAGAGTCGCCGAAGACCCCCCTCTCGAACCTGATCTTCAGGTCCGGGTCCCCCTTGACCTCCACCACGTCGAAGTCGGCTGACGTCATAGTCATCTCCAAGTCGAGCCTGATAAGGCAGCCTCCCGCCGTGCCTTCTGCGAACTGCCGCACACCCATCACATAGTCCTCCGAACCCAGGACGGGAAATACCCCATGCTTGAGCCCTTCTAGCGGTTTCCCCAGTGAAAGGGCGATCAAATGCGCCGATTCGACAAGGCCTACGTGCCCCAGCACTCCTTCCTTCATCTCCTTCTCGAATTTGACTCGGGTATGTCCCACCCCCGTCTTCGCTTGAAGCTGGCGGCGGCGCCTGCTGACGTCGACAGAGCGGACTACGTGGATGCTGGAGGGGCTCTTGGTGGCCGACGCGAGGATTGCGGGAACGAGGTCCATGACGAATCCTGGGTTAACCCCCACCCCCACGATCGTGACCCCTTTGCCCGTGGCGATTTTATCTAACTCCAATGCAGTTCCAGCACCGGAATAGGCAGGGTAGGCCATCTCCTCCGAGGTAGTGACCACGTCCAATCCGGACGAAGTTGCGAACGATATGTCGTCGACGAGGTCGTGAATCCTCGATTTGGTGGAGAAAATCGCGACGTCTGCCCCATCGAGTTGAACGGCCCGGATCGACCCCGCGACCCTTATTCCAAGGGGCAAGCCGGTAAGCTCAGCCACTGACCTCCCCACCTTCTCGGGGTCGCTGTCAACGACTGCGAGGACTTCGTGAGATCGTTTGAGCAAGTAGTCCATGATCTCCGTCCCTATGGCGCCCATCCCGCAAAGGACGACCCTCGCCAATGTATTGTATCAGTACGCACAGTCTTATAATCAATTTGGAAAGCAGGCTAGAAGTAGGAAAGACTCTCTTGGTGCAGAGGAAGATTTGATAAGAAATCGCTCAAAGTGTATGCTGGGACAATTGCCGCGCCATTCAAGAACCGGGTCGGTTCGTTACAAAGTACGAATATTGCCACTGCCGTAGGCTCCAACTCCTTCATCTTCGCTCTAGCGAGCCTGGCCCTGAGTTTTTGCGCTTCCACGACCCTAGTCAGCGCGGAAATGCCACTATCCTTCGCCCAATGCTTGCAATCTACTACCAACGCCATAGACGAAGTCCTTGCGATGATATCAATCTGGGCCCTTGGGTTCGTGAGAACCACGTTCTCTTGGACGCTGTAGCCCCAGCCCCGGAGCATCGCCGCGCAGAAATGCTCGAAGTCCCTCCAGGATAGTTTCTCCGAAACGTTCTCGATTCTAACCCCCATTCCGACCAGGGCCACGGCAGCAAGAACCTCCATCTCCGAACCGTCCACTGCCAAACCCCCCGCAGCCTTCTGTACAGCCGCAACGGCAGAGTCTATTGAACCGCAACGCCTAACGAGTCTTTCGTACAAACCTCCCCCCGCGCCGTTCAAATGGTTGGACGTCCATTGACCGAGATTTGAACCCCCCTACGAGCTCCGTCGGGATTTCTACTTTGCCCTAGAGAGCGCATAGTAGAGGGCCAAGCCCTGATAGGTGGCCCTGTAGTACTTCTGTCTGGAATTTGATTCCATTGCCTCAACTAGACCCCTCGCCTTCAAATCAGATAGTGCTCGACTGACATGACTCACGTGCTTCTTCTCGATCATTGCGAGTTCTGTAGGAGTTCGGGATCGTTCAGCGAGTCGTTCCAGCAACCTCCACCGAATGACGCTGCCCGAGACGTAATCAGTTACAGACCTCCCCGAGCCGCCTACCACGGTAAACAGACAGCCGGAGTCGGTTAAAGCCTTTCGCCCGTTTTGCCCTCGTGAGAGCCTAGCCCACCAACACGATTGCCTTAGTTAGGGCAGAGAGAGGCTGAGTCTCCCTTGCCAACAGGACATCATCATACGAAACGAACTTCCCCGCGATGATGTAGACCCTCTCGAAGTAACCAATCTGAGAACTCGCGAACGTCGAGTTTGAAAACTTCACTGCGTAGTTTATCGCGAGGGAATTAGACACCTCGTCAATGGTGATCAGTGTGATTTTCCCAGAAGTCACCGTGCCTGCGTAGTTCTGGATCCCTATCCCCAGATGATTATCCGTACCGTTCAAAACATAAAGCGATCGCTGGACCTCGGTTTTGCTGATGAGGGAACTTTGGGAACCGTCATAGACATCAAGAACCATCGACACAGCTCCCTGGGACGTGTCTCCTGTGCTGGAAACGAAAGCCCTTGAGCCTGACAACATCGACACCCATCCTGTTATCGTCTTGCCGAAGGACAGTTCAGAGGCGAAGTAGAGGACGTTCATGCCGACGCGGGTGCTTTGCAGGCCACTCTGGTTGAAGACCGAGAATGCGGATGCAAAGGCACCTGGACTCAGTATCACTACGTCCACGGTAGCGTTGGGCTTTGACAGCACTACTGTTGTCCTGCTCTCGATCGAGGCTACGGTAATGTTCGTTCGCGGATTCGTGAACGTGAGGTAAGTCTGCCCGAGCAGCGCAGATTGGTTAATCCCCCTGATAGCAGTGAAATTGTTGAAGCTGACTTGGAGAGCGTCGTAGGGAGCGTACCTGCTAATCAATCCATCGTAGGCCGGAATCGTCGCGGGGATGTGTTTGGTCACGATGGCCACTCCACCAGGTAGGAGCGTTATCGCGATCACAAAGATGAGTAACATCGACCCAAAGGTGAGAGCGAAGGAGAGTCTAACCGTACGGGCCCGGCTTCTTCGTTTCATGATGAAACAATCAGTTCAGAGACGGGACACTTTTTTAAGTCTTGGAAGGACGTGAATCGAATTGAACAGCTACGCGAGGGCGGGGGTGTCAGCACTTTGGGAAGCCGCTCTCATAAGCGCCGTGGACGTGGGGATTTCTTTCGCCGTGACGCTGATCGTTGGTTTTGTATTTACAGACGTTCTAGGGACGATATTCCTTGCAGAAGGCGCGGGCCTGCTGCTCATCGGTGGCCTACTTGGGTTTGCTGGCCAGCCCGGCATCAGGAAGATGGGGCAGTTCATGGGCGTCCTTGGGTTTG
>JAPCJK010000042.1 GCA_027886975.1 Nitrososphaerota archaeon | reverse complement strand
GAACGCAAGACCACATTTCGGCCGCGTCCTGCGCTACTCGGGTCCCCTGGGGCTCGCCACCGTTGTCGCAGTCATAGCCTCGAGCGCAGATATCGTTGTGGTGGGAGGCTACCTCAACCCGATTTCACTCGGCGTCTATTACGCGGCCATTACGATAGCCAGCGTCCTCTCTGCGCTGTTTGTGGCCCCGCTTACCACCACTCTTTTCGCCGAAGCTTCTTTCAGCCATCAGCGCGTCGAAGAGCTCACAAGAGGCACGGCTCTCGCTCTACGTTTCACAGCCTTCACGGTCCTCCCCGCATCATTCCTGGCCGCCGCAATCGCTGGCCAGCTCTTCGAATTGTTCTCTGGAGGGAGCGGATACTCCGCTGGGATACCCTCACTCCAATTGATTACCGTATTCTACGTTTTCGCAGTGGTGCAGCTTGTTCTCTTCTCCGTGCTTCAGGGGGTCGGGAGAACCAAGGCTGTTCTTGTCGTTGGCCTCGTAACTGCCTTTTCGGAAATAGGCCTCTCTGTGTCTCTGGTCCCGGGCTTCGGCCTCATAGGAGCCGCCGCCAGCCGTGTCGCCGTGATGGTTCTGGGCTCGCTTGTCTCAGTCTACTTGATGAGAGGGTACCTTGGGGGTTTCACGAACTATCTCTTTCTGGCGAAAGCTTTCGTTTCGAGCAGCATTCCCGCGGTTGTCGTCTACGCGTTGACGACGTTCGTTTCATCGAAGACGATAACTTTGCTGCCGTATGCTCTCATCGGGCTCGTTCTCTTTCTTGGCTGTGAGCGAGGCTTGAAGCTCGTAAGCCCGGAAGACAAGGAGTTCTTGAACCAGTCGATGCCGGCTCAGATTAGATGGGTCTCTCGACTTCTTTGACCTGCTGGGCAAGGCCGGTGCAGAAGGTGGTCCGAGTCGATCAGCACCGCGTCCGCGCCACACAAGAGGGCCAGGTTAACCCTCGCCGTCCCGATTCCAGCTGTGACGCCCGAACAGGATACGCCCAAAAATCTCTGTTGCGAGAAAAGGGAGGGCGTACTCGTGGTAGTGTATGGGGGGTGTAAGGGAGACGAAACTGACCATGCTCCACAGGTATGATATCGATGGGTAGAGGAGGGACAATGCTGCAATTTGAACAAGCTGTCCCCGGCGGAAGGTGGACCTCACTTCTTGAGGCTCGCGGTATGTTTCGGAAAGGAATTGCGGAACAGAATGTCTGACTACGAAGAGCTTTGAGACACCCCACAGGTTAAAATCAGTCTTCGGGCCGCAAGGGTTCGCGTTGGCTCCGTTACTCGACAGTTCGAGAAATCGATGGAGGGCAGTCGCAATAACTGCTGCTCTTATGGCCATACTCGTGATCGGCTCGGCCGTAACGGTCATGCTGAATCGTCAGGGATCATCAACTCGGACATCTCCTTTCCGCACTTCTCTCGTGACCAGCACCTCGTCAGCCACCAGCGCATCCTCAACTTCAGGCCCCTCGGCTGCAACGAGCGCCTCGAACATCGGCTACCAACATTTCGAACGAAAGATCTACGTGCCTCCGTTTGACTCTCCTTTGCTATACGACAACAACACTTTGCAGATCAAGGTAAATCAGTCCGAAGTCGGCGCTGTCTTGACAGTCAAGTGGAATGCTGGTCTTTTCCCTATGATTGACGCACAACAGCTGACGGGACAGAAGATGTTCGTTTCATTGAAGGAAAGGAATACGACCCTGGTTAGCGGCAACGAGTCCATAGGTCCATCCATTGCTTGGGTTGTCGTAGGTTCCAACAACAGCAGGGTGGCCGAGATTACTTTCCTCGAAAACGGAACATTTACCCAATTCTACCCAAAGAACGCAACCTTAGTTGGAAATCAGGTTTACCTCAACGATGAATCCTCTCTTTATCCACATCTGAAGTACCTGCGAGTATCACCCGGTCCCTTTACTACCGCGCAGAGCTATCTTGGTCCCTCATACGAGTATCATGCGGAAACCTTCGACTTTGCTTCAAAGGGGTGGACGTATGTCATTGAGCATCCCGGTGACTACTCCATTTCCTACCGCTTCACAGAAGGCGTGTTGCGCAATGCCGCTATGACGTATGACCCAATCCTCGCGCAGATGTTTCTTGTATCGATGCAGCAAAATGGAAAGACCCTTTCGGAGCAGTTGGACACTTCCGAGGCGTACTTCGGACAGCACCCGGCCACTCTGGTACGAGGATCGTGGGACGGTAACTCCATGGTTATTCGCGTTGACCAGCAGTATATCCTGTTTCCCCAAGGTACCATGCCTACGACGTTTCGGGTGACTTGGAATTCAACTAGATTCGTCGATATGGTAGTGGGCGAAGACACACTGAATGGCAGCTTGGTCAGTTACATCCCGGGCTCAAGCGGAGGCAATAGCAGTCTTGCAATTAACGCCACCGCGGGAGTCTACTGGCTGATTTTCTTAGCTAATTCCGGGGCCTTCATTGATGGAGGATACATTCAGTTCAATGTTCAATATCCGAATGGTGTCAACGTAGTAACCTACTTCGAGCCGGCTTCGAGTTACATTTGACCCTAAATTCTAGTCTCAACTTCAGAAACGTCGGGTCCCTTCTTTCCCTGGCTACCGAGGTCGGAATCCTCTCCTACGTCATGTGGGCTGGAAAGCTTGTCCTGGGAGGCTCAAGACCTTTGCTGACGCAGCCTTGCGACCTTGTTTCCGCCCAGCAGCTGACGCTTGGTTCCATTTCGGCACTAGGGTTGGCCTTCCCCAGATTCGTCCTGGGCATTGCCCCCTCCTTCTCCAGTCTTTCCAGCGTTTTGGTGGTGATGGGAATAGTCTCAGCTTCGCTGATGGTCGTCGGGGTCTTCGTATTCTCTTCAACCCTCAGCAGGGACACGCGTTTTGGTCTCCTTTCGAGTATAGTTTCTCTAGCAGTACTTTCGGCCACTGGGGCCTTCCAATCGGCAGAGTACCCTTTCCTGGCGGGACTCGCGTTTTCCTTCATGGCTCTGGCGATCGTGTTCGGTTCTGGCGGGGCCGAGAGACTCTGGCCCCTTCCAATCGCGTCGATTCCCGCCCTACTGGCCTCCCTCTTCGACGCCTACTGGGGTCTTATCATCTTCTTCGCTGTTCTGGGGACAGATCTGCTTCAACACAGAACATGGGCCCGACCGACTAGGAATCTTTGGTCAACGGTCGCGATGACGCCTGCACTCGTCATTTCAGTCCTGACCTTGATTCTTCTAAAGTCGGTTCCTTCGGTCCCGTTTCAGGTAAACCTCACGCTACTTGTCGTACTCGCAGCGGCAGCAGCGTGGGGGGGCGCCGCGCTTGTCCTGAAGTCTCGGCACCCCACGATCGCCGGAGTCTTCCCCCTGGTGGGTGCTTCTCTTGTCGCGGGCATCATCTCTTCCCCACAATACTCGGTGATACCCCTGTCCGTCCTCGGGACCCTAGCGGTGACCAACATGGGCTCAAAGACAATCGTGGTGGAAAGGTCCACAAGATACCGTTTGGTCGGAAACACACGTGGAAGCGACGTCTACGACATTGACATCGACTTCATGAAACTCCTTTCGGCGGTCTTCGTCCTCCTCCTCCTCGCTTCAAGCGTCTTTCTTGGCTCGCTCCCCTTTGCACAGTCGTTGCAGCAGCAGCGGGCCGACGTGAACACTTTTGGAACAAGCCAGGCCTCGGACGCGCTCAGCTGGATCCGGTCCAACACAACCTCCAGCGCCACAATTGCTGCTCCGCAGGCCTTCAGCAATTGGGTAGATGCCTACACGGGGAGAGGCACGCTATTCGGAAGAATAGTCTGCCCCGCCGCCGGCGCCAACTCGACCCAGGCTGACACGCTCGACCTTCTTTACAACTCCAACGTGGAGCTGAGGAACGAGTATCTGAGCCTCAGGGACGGCACCCCCTACTCGACCGCGCAGACGCCGAGCTTCTCCGTGTCCAACGGCAGCTCCTTCGCAGAGGTTCTATACACCACGGACGCTTACAATAGGATAGGCTTCTCGTACGCCGGACACAACTGGACAGAAGCACCGTACCTGCCCAACAGTTTCCAGATGACCTCGTCGGTCAATGCTTCCTCCCCCCCTCAAGCAGGCGTCAAGATGAAATTCACCACTGCCTCGCTTACCATTGTCAAGACAATGGCCTTGGTCCAGGGGTCAAACCAAGCCCAACTCTCTTACAGCATTGCTTCCCTAAGACCTGTGGTCCTGCATTCGATGAACGTCACCTTCTGGATCCCATCCTCCGAGACGACTGGCAATTTGACGCGCTCCGGCGACACGGTCCAACTTCCTCTGAACAACCGCCTCGTGGTCATCTCTTCTAGCGCCGCCCCGGTCAACGTTTCGCTAAAGAGCGTCGGTGGGCAAGGGAGACTTTTGCTGCAATACGTCTTAACCGGAGAGAGCTTCTCCATCACCCTGCGGCTGACCTTCTCTTCTGCGGTCAAGAGCTCCTGGAGTGGAGGCGTCATTGCTACGACGTCCGACGAGGTCATCAGCTCCCATCATGTGTCCTATGTCCTGGTTCCGGTCTCATCTGGCACTCTGCAACATCTTAGAGCCGACCTAAGGTTTGTCGAGGCTTATTCCAACGAAAGGATTGTCATCTTCTCGGTCAAGGCAATCGCGGGGCCCTGACCTCACGTTCTCATCGTCGCCACAACCTTGATTTCGGCGTGAGGTGCCGCCGGAAGCGCCCTTGGGTGCTCCCCTGGGCGTAACAGTCTGGCTTCAGTCTCACAAACGGTCGGCTCTCATGGCCCTGTCGACCCATGCCCCACCGTTCAGAAGTCTCCCCACTGTGCCAAGACAATCGCCTTTCAACAAGTAAATAACGTTCGACAGGCTGACCCGGGAGGTTGCGTCTGCCTCGTAAAAGAGGTTTGATGTATCTCAAAGTCTTGTTTTTGTTATTCTGCATTATGCTCCTCGCCCAAAGCCCTCCAAGGGCGTCTTCCACAAGCGCGAGTGGACAGCTAGGGATTGCGCCGATTTGGATGTCAGTTGACGTGTCTCACCTGCCAAATGTATCGCCCTCTGGCCCGCCTACTTCGATCCCCCTTAGAGTGATGGACCCAGCCGCATACGCTAACGCAAAAGCCAATCCGACGTCGTCATCAGCTCAGACAGTCAGTAGCAGCTTGCAATTGCCAGGTCCCAACAACGGCATTGCGACAGGACCGGGTTTTCCGGGGATAAACGTCGGTCAGTCTGGCGGGGGGACGACAGCATTCACTCCCCCTGACGACCCAGTGGCCATCGGGCCAAATCACATCGTAGACTTCGTAAACGTCGAAGGCGAAATATGGACTAGAGCAGGTGTATTTGTGACAATGTATACCCTCCAGTCGTTCTGGGGCGTGTCCAGCTCTGAGTCCTTGTCCGACCCAAGAGTCCTGTTCGACTGGCAAAGCGGGAGGTGGTTCGCGTCAATCCTGGACATAACCACAAATGACGTGTGCGCGGCTGTCTCCTCAACCAACGACCCGACCGGTAGCTGGACAGGATGGTGTTTTCATCAGGCGAATGGTTACTTGCCCGACCAACCGATTCTAGGAATCGACTACTTTGATGTTATCTTAAGCTCGAACGATTTCATGGGCAGTACCTTCCAAGGGGCGCAGTATTGGGTACTAAGCAAGGCAGACATGCTGCTTCTGAATCCTCTGCATTTCTTCGTATCGACCGTTCTCCCCAGCGACTTCTCGATCCATCCAGTCGATTCTCTATCTTCGTCCTCAATCGAGTACATGGTCGAATCGTGCCCAACATCGAGTTGCACTACTATCACCCTGTTCACCCTTACCGGAGTGCCACCTACCGTCCCGAGCGTTTCAACTACGACTTTCACCATCGCAACCCCTCATGTGCCTCCCTCTTCACCGCAGCAAGGAACTTCCACTTTAGTCGATTCGGGGGACACTCGTATTCAAGATGCCAAATGGTCATTTGGCCTCTTGTGGGCGAGTTTCAACGATGCATGCAAGCCATCTGGCGACGTCATGACCCGGTCTTGCTTCAGGCTGGTTGAAATCAACACTGCAGGAAGTCCCGCGGTCGTGAATGACTTTGACGTCGGATCGTCAGGCCTCTATGGGTACTATGCAGCCTTGTCGATGGACGCACTCCTCGACCTCAGCGTAGTTTACGGTTTCTCTTCCTCGACCAATTATCCAAGCGTCGCCGTAACCGGACTTGTTAACACAGGACCCAGCACTCTCCAACCATCTGTCATAATCAAAGCCGGAAGTTCTTTCGAGAACGATCAAAGAGGCAATTGCTCCCCGAGCATATGCAGCAGGTATGGCGATTACTTCGGCGCTGCCAACGACATGCTTGACCAGACACAGACCCTTGTCTCGGGCGAGTATGTTGATAGCTCTGTTTCCTCAGTTGACTTCTGTTCCCCCGGAGGATGCAACGCCCAATGGGCGGTTTTCATTGACACCCTGAGAGTTCTGCAATCAGGTCTTACTATGGTTGCATCCACCGGGGGTTCGATCTTCTGGACAATTATTAGCAGTTGTTCAGGCAGTTGCAGTGGCACAGTCGACCCCGGCAGCCCTACCGTTCTACTAATCAGTCCGGGTTCGAAAGTAACCATGACGGCGACGGCCACCACGGGCTTTAGCTTCAATTCATTCAATGGTGACCAGACAGGGACGACCAATCCGATAACCTTGACCACAGCTGCTGTTTCAAGCGAAACAGCCTACTTCACGGCAAACGTGGCTCTCTCACTTTCAACAGGGTCAATCACCATCCCTCAGGGAGGAAGCAACAGTTTGACGGCTATCGTGACCGGAGGAGCTCAGGAGGTCGCGGTGACCTATTCCGCTCCCAACCCAGGCGTGACGTTGTCATTCTCAGCAGACCCTTTGACAGCGTCAACATCGGGCACATCAACTACTGTCACTATCACCGCTTCCCCTTCGGCACTTGCTGGGACATTCTCTATGACGTTTGCCGCTCTGGGGGCAGATGGAAAATCCTCTACCCAAGTCCTTAGCGTCACAGTATCACAGACTCTGAACTTCGAGACCGGTTCCGGAACAAGCCATTGTTCCGGCGTCGTTTGTGGAGGCTCAGCCGCAAAGTACACCATTGACAATAGCGCGGGCGTAACGCGGGCTCCTAACTGTGGGACAACTCCGATAGCTTCTGGAGGCCTATGTGTGGGCGACAATTCCCAGTATGTATTCTTCCAGCTTAACCTCATCAAGAGCGGCTTTACTTCAGCCGGGATGACTTCAGGGGACCAGTACGAGGTCGATTTCACGGTTGGGCCCACGAATGTTGCGCTGCTGTTTGAAGCCACGGGTTCTTCTACAGCCACATTCGCAGCCTACTACTTCCAGACGGGCGCGCCACACTGGAGTGCAGGCGAGACGTTATCCGGGACTTTCACCTCGGGTACACCCCTGTTCAGTGGTTCGACAAACACAGAAGCCGGACTCACGGATTCCACTGGAACCGTCGATGGCGCGGTGGTGTTCGCGATAGCCAAATCGTACCTCCTTTCTCCTCTCGGCGGAAGCGGCAACACCCTCACGAACTTGATAGGTTATGCATATTCGGGATCTTCTGGATGCCCGGGCGACCTTGCGGGACCGCCTCCTGCCAGCTGTCTGGTCTATGGAACCTTTCCAGGAGGGACCGCGCTGGCCAAGGATTACGACCCATCGACGCTTACCCTGAGTTACACATTGCAGTCCGGTCCGATTCCAGAATTCCCGGATGGGGTACTTCTCCTGTTCATTCCAATTCTATTTTTTTACTTGGCCTTGCGGTCAAGGCGCCAGCGGCTCGGCGACACTCGGGGATTGGAATTCCAATGACCTCGCCAGCCGTGAAGAACTATGAGGTAGTCGTTGTCGCCACCTCGGCAACACTTTTGCTCTATTGGGTACAGGCGATTCTTCTGTTCTCTAAGGCGGCTCAGGTGGTAGTGGGCGTCTTCGACACTTCAGTCCCGGCCTATCCGCTGGTCGGGATGTTTTTTGTCGGGTTTTTCCTTTACCTTCGGAGGTCAGAGATGGGAAAAGACTCTGCGCCTTCAAAGAGAAGCCCATCGGTCCGCGTCCTCGGGTTGCTAGTTGCCCTTCTTCCGCTTGGCTTCACGATTACGCTCCAGAATCCTTTCCTGAACTCTTACGCCTTTGCGGGAGTGGCCCTAGTCGCTGGCTGGTTTGGTCTCATTCTATTCTTGCGGCCAACCGCTTTCAAGCTACTGACACCGTATCTCCTCATCTACGTGGTGGCAGTCACTTCGGTTGATGCTGTGACTATCACATTAGGGGACCCTCTTTCGAGCATTGAGGCATCGATAAGCGCCGTCGGGACCTTTTTGGTGGGGCTCCCTGTGCAATGGAGCTCCACCTCCCTACAATTTACGGCTTTGAATGGTCAAGCCGTAGCCCTCTACATTTCGGAGGAATGCTCCGGGGCGGCTTCAATTTCCATCTTCCTGCTCCTTGTCGCTTTGGCGCATCTCGACCTGAAAACGGAACTCCGCAAGACCTTCATCATCGCCTCGGTAGGAACCGTCGCTCTGCTGGTTGTCAATGCCGTCAGGGTCGTAATCGTCATCGGGGGAGGGTATTTTGGAGGCCTGGACCTACTGTGGAGCCTCCATGGATGGGTAGGGTATGCCCTTTACATCGCATTCTACGCATTGGCTCTGGTCTTTCAAATGAGGTGGTCCCCAGGTGGCCTCGCTCCTCTACCGCCTTCCCTGCGGCCCCAGGCTCAATGATACGAGCCGAGTCTATTCCTCGCGGCGAAGTCGTCTATTGGTTCTTCTGGAGCGAGGCCTACCGCAATCTCAACGGTTTGTTAGATTGGCGACGCGGGCGGACTGTGTTAACGGGATGATTGATTCTGAGGGACGCAACGGAAGCCAGGTAAGGGCGCACCCATTGGACTCAGCAAACTTCACGAGCTTCTTTTGCGAGACGCTCATCATGTAGGCGTCTTCGAGGTCTGTTGCATCCTCCCAGGGTTTTTGGGGATATGCGAGCAGCACGTCGCAACCTCTTGCCCTGGGACTTTCGATCATGTCAGGTAGGTGCGGACTATGCGACACGAGGCTGCTTAGGACAACGAATGAGCGAGAATCTTCAAATGCAGAAACCTCCGCGAAGAGCTGACTAGGACTCCGGGTCTGGGCAGCATTGACCTTGCGGGCCCGTTCTAGGAGTTCTACCAGCTTGACCCTCCCCGATAGTAGTAGAGCCTTCCTTTCCTGGCTGGCAGGAACAACATCGAGTAGCGAATACACCTCGTCAAGGGAAACACCGCTCTTCTCAAGGACCAGTGATAGTGCAGAGGCGAGGACCAGGTGGCCTCTCCCGGAGAATTGAGCGATCGTCCTACCCCTGTCGAGGGCGGCTACGGTGACCGGGGTTCCGCTGCTCGTGGTCGAAAGGATAATGTCGAGGAAAGCAGTCGCCAGCTCGTCGTGCGTCCTAGGACCTGGGGCTTCAATCAAGTAAACCAGGTTGACTGAGCCCCCGATGTCCCAGTAGAATTGCTTAACCATGAGGGAAGAGAAACGCGCCGTAGCCTTCCAGTCAATCCTCCTGAGGCTGTCCCCAGGTTGGTATTGCCGCGTCTCAGCGTATTCGAGACCGGGGCCGATTAGCTCAGTCTCGTTTTCATCGCCCATCCCGGCTCCCGACTTCAACAGCGCCTCAGCAATGGCCAGAGTCGTCTTGAGGAAGCGGGGATACACGCGCACGCCAACGAATAGCTCCGGTTTGATCGTCGTAGAGAAGAAGCCGTACCTGCTCGTAACAGATGCGTGAATGTTCTTTGTCGAGTACTGACCAGTGAAGCTGGAAGACCCAGTGAGTAGGACAGGCCAATCACCGGGCTCAAAGTTCGAGGGTTCGACCTCTATCCATGGAGTTTCGGAAATGTCGAGTGCGACACGCCGGTCGGCGGTTAATGTGGCCTTGAATGACGCGCTGTCTCCCCTGGCGAGGGTGGCCTGAAACTTGACGGGCGAGAACCTGACAGACGCGCCGCCCCTTTGAGTGGTACTCCTTGCGTCTAGCATGTCATAGACAAGTAAGGCAAGAGCTGTGAGTGAAGCTGCCAGAAAGAAGGCGTCCACGAAGAGGAGTCCCAGGGCAAGCAGAACCACGATTGCGGCAAGGAACCTCTCTCCCCTCGTCGTCAGACTCATTCTTTGGGCACCGGAACGGAGTTCAGGGCCTCCGTGACGAGCTGTTCGGGTTTGACCCCGTCTCCCTCGGCCTGCGGCGTCAGGATGACCCTATGCGTCAGAACTTCTTGCGCCACGAACTTCACGTCGTCGGGAATGACGAATTTCCTACCCTCCAGTAGGGCCCTTGCCCTTCCCAGCTTGTGGAGCCAAATGGAGGCCCTTGGGCTCGGCCCTATCCTTACTTTGGCGTTGGACCTCAATCCGGCGACTATCGAGACGACATATTCCTTTACTCTGTCCGAGGCAGTCACAGAATGAGTGGCCCCGATCAATTTGTTCAGCTGGTCCTCCTTGACGGCCGGTTGTACTTTAATCGAGTCGAGGGAGTCTATGTTGGTCAGGATCGCTTTCTCCTCCTCGGAGGTCGGGTAGCCAATCGGAATCCTCATTGCGAACCTGTCCACTTGGACTTCAGTTAGAGGGTAGGTCCCTGCTGCGCCCAGCGGGAGTTGCGTCGCCACGACGAGGTATGGCCGGGGCAATGGCATCGTATTCCCCTCTATGGTGACTTGCCCTTCTTGCATGGCCTCGATCAAGGCAGCCTGGGTTCTGGGAGTCGCCCTGTTCAGCTCATCCAGCATGACGATGTTCGCGAATATCGGTCCTTCCCTGATAACGAAGGTCTCCTCCTTGGGATTGAACACCGTCGAGCCTAGAAGGTCGGCGGGTAAGAGGTCCGGAGTGAGCTGAATCCTCTTGAAGGAGCCCCCGATCGCCAGCGAGAAGGTCTTGGCCAACGTCGTTTTTCCAGTCCCTGGAGGGCCTTCGAGCAGGACATGCCCTCCTGCCACCAGCGACAGCAGGAGTTTCTCGACCACGTCCTTCTTGCCGACTACGACGTCCTCGACGCTCTTAGCTATCTTCTTGGACGCCTCTACCTCACTCACTTGCTTCTATGTCCTCCTTCAATTTCCTTAGTTTGGTTTCGTCCCACTCAGGGTGCTCCTCCACAATCCGCTTTAACTCGTCCTCTTTCTCAGGCGCGGCTTTCCCAAAACGGTAGGCCGTAATCGCAGCAAGGCCAACCAAGGCCAAAGAGTACTTGACCTCAGGGATGGAGAGAAGGGAATAGGCCGATAACTCGAAGCTTCTGACCGTAGATGTAGGCCCTATCGTAAGGTGTGAGGTGTCGAATAGTACCGTGCCTCTGGAGAGGTCCCTCAGGAACGCCGAGTTGCTACTTCGGCCAATCATCGAGTTGATGAATACGCTCGAGTCGGATACGAGGATAACGTTTCCCGTGCCGAATGGCACCTTTGCGAGGACAGGAAACGGGCCCTGGGGAGCGTTGGATATTGTCTGCCCAGGCTGGGTCGGGTAGATGTAGCTGAAGTCGCTCGAATATCCTAGAACCTGGGCCCCTTGGTCAGCCACGGAGAGAGTGCTCGCGTAGTTGAGCGCAAGACCAGAGGTGTTCGTCATCTCAACTCTGGGCACGACGACGAGCCACGAGTTCTGGAAGTTGAAGAGCGGGTCTGCGAGGAGAGACCCATTGAACCTTGAAGAAAGGCCCATACCTTGAAGGAGCGTGTTCCCGCTCCCGAAATCATCGGCGACCACAAGGGTTCCCCCGCTACGGACGAATAAAGAAGCCACTCCGGCTTCCGAGTTGGTGAAGGGGACGGAAGGGCCGACCTCCATCAGTACGAACCCCACTCCGTCGGTGGGGAGTGAGGCCAGACCATTCAAGAGAACGGGTTTGTCAACGGATACGAAAGTGCTCATCCCGTTCCATGCCGTGTTCGTGGGGCTGAAGTCGTCCGGGGCCTCGAGCACGCTTAGCGAGGAAGTGAAGTAGACCAGCAGGGAAACGAAGATGAGTCCGGCAACCACACCCACGATGACCGCGTTCCTAAGTCTCAAGGGCCCTCCTCAGCGATTCGAACGCCTCCTGCGCCCGCAGCTCCACAGCTGATGCGACGCCAGGACCGTAAAGCTGCGCCTCAAAAGCCAGAGTGACGTATTCGAAATGATCCAAGCCCTTGAGCACGTTTCTCACTCCGTTCAGGTATTCACGGAGGGTCTGTTCGGGTTGGGGTGTGACAGAGGTCGCTCTTTCTACCAGCTCCAACGCAGAGAAGAATGTCTCTGCCAACCCGACTCGCGCCTCGACCGTCCCTGTAATGATTGGCTGTATCGATTCCCATCTCTGAACTGTCACAACTGGAGCGTGCCGTGCTCCTCGTCGGCTTCTGACCACCATCACGAGAAAGCCAGCGCTCAAAGCTGGGAGGAGCAGAGTCAGGGGATTGATCACGAAGACACTAACGCTGACCCTCGTCGGAGAAATCCAAGTCTCCTTTGGGTATACCCCGACCGTGTAGTCCCAATTGCCGGTGGACAGGGCGAGGCCGGGAGTGACGCCAAAAGTGAATGATCCGGAAGCAGAGGTGGTCGTGTTTACCGATGGGCTTGGGCTGACGTTGAGGACGGTAGCGTCTGGGAGGCTGCTCCCGTTGTCATTCACCGAACCAGATATCGTGGTCCCGAATCCTGCTATGACAAAGGCAGGGACGTTCAATGTTACCGAAGGGTCCAGCTTGATCACGCTCACATGGATTGACTTGCTCAGCGGACCGATCGTGGCATTCCCTGAAGTTTGCAATGTCAACGAATAGTTGCCTGCGCCGAGGCTGGCTGGCGCGACTGTCCTGAAAGAGAAGCTCCCCAACCTTGAACTCCTTGCGGACAGATCTTGTCCGAAAGCCCCAAGGGTCACGTCATATCCGGAAAGGGGAACGCCGTCGGCCGTGAGGGTGCCGTTGAGTGAGATTGAAAGGCCGGCGTAAACGCTTGGCGTTACAAACACCTTCGCTTCGGGAGACACGAAAGACACGCTGAGTTGGACGGACTGAGAGGAGGACGGAGCATAGGCACTGGTATCGTTGCCCTTGGGCTGGTACGAAGCGAAAAGAGAAACTGTTTGTTGATACACAAAGGGGGTTGGGAATGAGGCATCAAACTGTCCCTGAGAATTAGTAACGACCTCCTTCAAAGTCGCGTTTGATAGGAAAATCTTGATGCCTCTAGACGCGATTGGCGCACCGGATATGGTTGTTAGCTTCCCGTTTGCGCGGACTGTAGAACCCGTTTCGATTGAAGACGGAGACACGATTAATGTCACCGACGTCTGAATCAACTTGGTCTCTCCGGTGACACCGTTCTGGAGTTGATGGACCTGAGAAACGTATTTCGAGTAAAGGCTCACGATTGTAAAGACCTTCTGGACGAAGAGGGTGGAAGGTATCCCTGTAGCTGAAGCAAGCCTGGATGCAGCGGAGACTAGCTCGCTGATTGTGCCGTTCGCGGTTCTCAAGTCGACCATCGCAGCCTGAACATGGGACGTCGCCTCGGCAACTCTTCCGAATTTGAGGGAAGAGTTTGCGTGCAGAATTTCGGTATCCGTTGCCGCCAAAATATCAGCAGTCGAATTCAGTAACCTGTTGAATGTGTTGACCACGTCCGAAACTTCGGAGGGGATGTGCAGAAGACCGGCCTGCCCTAAGAAAGCCTTCACCGCGGAAAGGTTCCCCGCGTCGATCGAAGAAATCACTAAGCCGTAGAAGATGAAGAGGCCAGGACCGTAGACAATCTGGGCCGACGCCACAGCTGGGTCAACTTGTCTTGGGACCTTGGAGACGGGAGGAGGTCCGAGGTGAAGGAAGAGGAGCGGAACTGATAGCAGCGAGATCAGAATGATGAAAATCAGAATGAAAACGATTGGTCGCTTCATGGCGCAAGTATCGCCAGGATTCGCAACGCGACAATGAAAGCGAACGTAACAAAGAGGGCAATCCCGACAAAATCGAAGGTCCGCCTTCTCGGCCTGAAGATGGTCGAAGTCACGAAGTAGGAAATAGTGAACAGACTGACGTAGACATCAAGAGCGTAGGCACCGATTATCGAGAGACCAACGGTAGAAAACATAAGGAGAATTCCAAGCGACATGAAGTAGAGGTTCTGTCTCTCCATTCAGACCAACCTGAAGGTCACTACCGACTTCCTCCCATTGATTTCCTCTGACGACAGCACTAATCCCTTCCGAATGACAGTAGACGCCACGGACGCGGCTATGCTTGCAGGGATGCTGCCCAGACAGAGAAGGTACTTCGCTGCTTCGGTCTTGACCTTTACTCCTCTCATCTCGACCACCAGCTTATCGTCTGCGACGACAGCCTTCACGGTTGAGCAGAGTTCCGATACTTCGACTAAGACGTATTGAAGGGCGTCTTCAAGACCCGAACCCTGTGAAAGTTCGTTGGCTCTGACAAGCTCTGCCCCCGGCGGAACCACCATAAGTACCGGCATTCCTTCCAATTCAGTGACGAGCCTCCTCGGAGCCTTCGCCAAATCGTCGAGCGACAGAGAGTGCGGGCTTGTTGAAAGGGGGACGTACGCGACCGCCAAACCCTCCCTGGGAGGCAAATAGGTCGCCTTCTCCTTGCAGTCGAATTCCTCGAGCAGGGCCTCGACGTTGAGAACCGCCGCGTGGATGACAGCGCGTACTGCACCCCTCGGAACGGGACGCTCTGGCAAGGTCAGAGTCGCAGCCCCCAGTATCACGCAGGCGATTCCTAGGGCAGTGAAGGGTACGCTGAAGAGGATGAAGAAGGACAGGTACGCTACAACCGCACCGAAAGCCACTATTGCAGCGCCAAAGGTAAGATAATTCGTTGTCTGCATATCTCTTACCTGTTGGCAGTGGCGGCCAATTTGATGTAAGATTCCTTCCGGTAGGCTCCCGCCAGAACTAGGGCGATGTCGAGAGAGGAGAGGGAAACGATGATTGGGCTCAGTCGGATGCCCCAAGGTGTATAGTTCAGAAGTAGCCCCACCAAGGGAACAAGGGCTAGGCTAAGACCTATCGATAATGCCAATCGCTCTAGGCCGTCAAGGTCTTCCTTCTTCGGATATAGGGCCTCGATTAGGGTGTAGCCGGGAAGGAAAAGCACGGCTATCGACCCAAAGACGTACCGGACGTACACGAAAGGAGCGGAAGAGGGGAGGACATAGATTGAAGCGAACGTCAATGCGAGTGCGACGACGGCTCCCCAGAACCACAAGGAGTAGGGGGAGCGGAGGTAACCAGCTAAGGTCCTAGGCGGGGAGGAGTCCGACAGAGAGATCTTCTTCTCCTCGATGAGTGCGTAAAGTGCCCTAGTTGCGCCCCATTTTGGCTCCCCTGTCCCTTTGGTTCCCCTCTCCACGGCTTCTTCAACGGTTTCTCCGGACCCGACGTTCGAAACGAGGACTTCCTTTGCTCGACTTTCATTTGTCATATAGAAGAACCCGTCACATTGAGGTAGAGCTGATTCTGGCGGTGGTCGTAGATGAAGCTGCTCAAGTTGGCTTGATAGACCCATAGTTCGAAGACTAGCTTGACGTTCGTCCCGGGATGTGAGATGTTCAGTGTTATCGGCTTTAGGTATGTCTGGTTATTGAGGAGGACCATGCCGTAGGAGGCGATTGCCGGGACGCTCAGGGTGACGTTGTCGTTGGACAGGCTCGACATGTTGCCGACTTTGGTAAGTACTAGGTAGTACGTGACTTTGCCCTCGTGGTTGCCAACGTAGAGGTAGAGCGTGAAGTTCTGCCCCGTGAAGACTCTGGTGGGGTAGTCTGCAATCTTTTGGTTCGGGCCCAGTATGCCAAGTTCCGAAAAAGGCTCGACCGTCCTGTTGGCTAGGTAGAAACTCGACACGTTGAATACGGCGATTAGAAGTACTATCCCGACCGCGGCCGCGGTGAGTTGGTCGTCTATCAGGACTTCCTCACCTTCCAGGTCCTGTGAGCCCTCAGCCAGACCGTCCAGAACAGCCTAGGCCCAAATCTGTAGGTCACGACGGCTATCCCGATGAGTGCCACGGTCTCCGCCACAAGAGCTAGCTGGGCTGCTCCGACGGACGCCCTCCCTGCAGCCGCGACAGATGGTGAAGCTTGAACAACCTGGGACGCGAGGGATGCGGCCTTGGCATAGAGCGCCTGAGCTTTCGAGGGGTTCGTATCATTGATTGAATCCGCTTGCTGTACCAGCGAGATAGCCGTGTTGAGCGTTGCGACAAGCGAACTTATGTTCCCTCCATCTTGCTCCGCGGTCAGGACGGCCGAGTAGGCCTGGCCTATTTGCGCTCTCACTCCCGAAGAGATTTGAGCTGAGGCACGGGAGGTTGGGAGCATGCTGAGAAACAATAACGAGATCCCGATAGCCAAGCCGGCTTTCGGGAGATTTACACCGGCACTGACGCGCATCTGCTTGCACCTTCCCCTAGGAGGAAAATGGCCGGCGGGAACTTCGCAAATGCCCTTCTCTTTCACCATCAGGCCAGGGGTTCATATTAGTGCCTATTCTAAATCCAGGTCAGGTGCGCATCATCGCTCAACAAGTACTGCTTCGATCTCTCGGGTTCGAGGCCTCATGTACCTGGCTGGGATTTTGAATTCGTGATTGACCGACTCTAACAATCGGAGTTGGGGCCCATTATGTCCGGGACCCACAATTAGGACTTGGTTTCATGGAGGCGATTGTCAGCAGTAGACATGGTAGCACTGACTTAGAGAGCATCGCTAAATACGCCTTACGAGTCGAATAGTCTTCGACTGTTGGCAAAACCAACAAGCTACGACCCACGCCTTTCGGGACTTAGGGGCTCTGCGGCTTTCTTGATTGTCCTATACCATGTCGCGGGGTTCGGCATCCTTGTGGGAATTCCACCCCTCTTAGCCAGGGCTTTCGATCAGGCGGTGGTTGGATTCTGGGTCGGAGTCCCAGTCTTCCTCATGCTTTCTATGGTCCTACTCCTAAGGAGCCTCGACGCCAACTCGGACATCAAACATTACTTCAAGAGAAGGATAAAGCGCATCTGGCCCATCTAT
>JAPCJK010000041.1 GCA_027886975.1 Nitrososphaerota archaeon | reverse complement strand
TATCTTCGCAATGTCCAGCGATGGACTGCTTCCCAAGACTTTCCGTCGTGTTCACCCTCGTTTCAAGACACCCTACATCGCAATAATACTCGAGGGAGCAATCGCCCTGGTGCTCATGCCCTTCTCAGGGATCTCAAGCCTCATATCTTTCGCAGTGTTCAACCTTGGGATCTGCTATCTGCTTGTCTGCCTCGCCCTTACAGTTCTGAAGAAGCCGGGGGAGCATGGCCTTCGCGGTCAGAGTGTACTCCCTTGGCTAGGCGTCGGAGTCAGCCTGTACCTGCTTTACTCCACCACTTTGTTCGATAAGCTGGTCGGTTCGGCATTGGTCTTGCTGGGAATTCCCATCTACCTCTACTTCTCCAAGAAGACTGACATGCGCGAGCTTGGGCACGAATTCACAGCGGAAGAAGCCGTCTTTTCCAAGAACATGCAACGACGGAACAAATTCCTAGGCGACTTCGTCGTATTAATTTGGAGAGCCTACAGGAGAGTCAGGCCCAAGCACCGTCCGCAAAAGTAATGAGAAATTCGTCGGGGAACGGTCACCCATGCATGCGGCGGAAGTGTTCGGGCTACATCGGCATGTAGACCAATGGCTACTCTCAGCAATCCTATAAGCGGGCATTCGAGGCGCGTCGCAATACCGGATTAGCGTTGGCGAGTAGTTTGGAACCTGACCTCCAGACGGCGTTGAAGCAGGCAATGCGTGTATACGCTCAGGGCGTCACGGTGATGACCATACGAACCGAGGAAGGCCCCAAGGGGATAACCGTCAGCTCCTTCATCAGCGTGTCTCTCGACCCGCCCCTTGTCCTGGTTTCCATTGCCAAGACTTCCCAGCTCCACGACCTTCTGAAGGCGGCAGAGGCATTTGCTGTGAATTTCCTGGCTGAAGATCAGAAGTCAGTATCAGACAGGTTCGCAGGGAGGACACAAGCCCGGGACAAGTTCGACGGTTTGAAGTTCAGCCAAGGAGTAACTGGCTCACCTGTTATCGAAGGAGTCCGCGCTGCAATTGAATGCAAGTCTTGGCGGGCCTACGAGGGTGGGGACCACTCAATTCTCGTCGGCGAAGTGGTTGCGGCCAAGACGTTCAATTCCAAGAGGCCCCTGGTGTACTACGCTCAGCAATATACGACCACTGAGCTCATGGAATACCCCGCGCCTCCCTCCGACATGGTCTGGTAGCTTTCATCGCGCAGATAGAAGATAGTCTGGTCTGTCCCGGATCTTCGGTGCACTCAGTCCAGCGAACTTCCCCGTTTTGGGGGACTTCACGAGCATGGCGTCGTTAAACCAGGTCGCCGGGGTCGGCGCGCCCCAGAACGTCTGCCTCTGCGGGTCGTTGAGCTTCCAACGTATGGGGACCCAATCGGGGTCGGCCGTGATGTAGTCTCCCGTGTACAGCTCGATTCTGTTTCCGTCGGGGTCCCTCAGGTAAAGGAAGAAGGCATTCGAGACACCGTGCCTCCCTGGGCCCCGCTCCATGCTCTGGAGATAGCCGGTCGAAGCGAGGATGTCCGCCGCGTCCATTATCGAAGCCCTGTCTGAAACTGTGAAACCTGCATGGTGGACCCTCGGACCCTTCCCGGTGGTCAACGCTATGTCATGGCATGTGTGCTTCCGCCTCAACCACGCGGCCCAAAGGGCTGGTTTCGGTCCTTCGGTCTCTGTAATCTCAGTGCACCCGAAGCCTAGGCTCTTCACGTACCAATCGAATGCAGACGCGGCGTTTGGCAGCATTATGTTGAAGTGGTCGAGCCTCATCACCTTCGCACCCCGATGATGTTGGTATCTCTGCAGCATCCATTCTTCCCCCGCCATTTTCGAATAGAATTCGACGGGGAAGCCGAATTGGTCTTCAACAAGAAGGGCCCTACCCTGTCCGCGCTCCTCCCCGGGTTCGAGCCATCTGACATAGACGCCCTTGCTTTTTGCCAGCTTCTCTATCGATTTCAGACCAGCCTCGGATGCAACCCTGAAGGCGAAGTGCCCCACGCCTGGCGTTCCTGACTGTGTGAGGGTAAGGCAGTGGTGCTGCCTGTCCTCGAGTCCGCGCAAGTAGAGGTGCGACTTGTCGGACTCCGTCAACACAAATCCCAGTGTGTCCACGTAAAACCTCTTCGCTTCATCGAGGTTAGTCACCAACAATTCAATGTGACCGGCCTTCACTATCTCGAAGCGCCGGTCCATCTTCCTATGCCCTCCTACTGCCTTCTACTTCGGTCCTCATCAACTGGGCACCTTGCACAAGGGCTCTGAGTTTTTCGAACGCGACGGTTCTGTCCAGATATTTCATGCCGCAGTCAGGTGCCACTCCTAGCCTCTCGGCTGGGACATGCCTCAGGGCCTCTCTAATCCTATCCGCGACCATCCTCGGTGTTTCGACGGAGGGGTCTCTCAGGTCTATCGAACCAAGGACAACTTCCTTCTCGGCAACGTTCTCCAAGACCGCAAGGTCAAGTTTTGGCTGCGCGGCTTCGATTGAAAGTTGTTTAGCCTTGCAGTCCACGAGTTCTCCGAGGAATGGGTAGCCGTTCGGTTTGTCTTTGATCATGTATCCGTACCCGAAGCAAGTGTGAACTGTTGTCGTCCCTTCCACCCCTTCAAAGGCCCGGTTGATCACTTCGATTCCATACTCTCTCGCCCTTTCGGGAGCGACCTGAAGGTAGGGCTCGTCCAGCTGAATGACGTCGACCCCCGTCGACTTTAGGGCCTTGGCCTCCATGTTCACAGCAACCGCCGCGTCGACCGCCAAGCTAGCCTGGTCTGAATAGTATTCGTTCTGAGTTTGTTGCGCAATTGTGAAAGGTCCAGGAATGGTCGCCTTTGTAGATCTGGTGGCGTTCTGCACAAGGAATTCTGCGTCCCGAAGTAGCACTGGTCCCTTCCATCGAATGGGGCCGACGACTCGGGGGACTTCGACTTTGCGACCTGACCTGCCCGTACTGACGCCGGGATTATCGATATCCATCCCTTCGAGTGCCGTTGCGAATTTGTTGGAGTAACTCTCACGCCGGATCTCCCCATCTGTAACTACGTCTATGCCCGTAGATTCCATCTCCCGAATCGCAAGCAATGTCGCATCGTCTTGAGCCCGTTCAAGAAATTGCCCCGAAACTCTCCAAATATCTTTGGCCGACGAACGCGGAGGTGGCCTGCTCCTCAGTTTTTCCCTGTCGACGAGCCAGTCAGGTTGGGGATAACTTCCCACGACTGATGCGGGAAACAGCTCGTCTAGATCGTACAAACTCTGGTTCGGCAAGCCTGTTCATTATATTACCCTTGGCTCCCGCAAGCGGATCGCTACGGGCAACGGAATGACTACGGATAGAGGAGTCAAACGCGGTCCCCCCTGTGCATTAGTTCTCTGACTCGAGCTTTGTACGGCTCCTTGTCGTACCAGTTGTAGTAGGCGCTTGCCATCCTGACGGGGTCTCCAAAGAAGAACCGTTCATACAGTTCCTGCCTTCCGCCGAAGGAGCTGCCAACCGCATCCCAAGCGAGTTTGAATAGCCGGAGCCTCTCATCGGCATTCCCAAGCTTTGATTGGAAGTATTTGTCGACCTGGGGCCTCATCGCCGATGCCATGATGGACTCGGGCGGGTTCGCCATCAGCCCCCCCGCTGCGATTTGTTTCACAGCCGTAGCAAGCGCTGGGGAGACTCGGGGCCACAGATTGCGCGCTGTGTTGAGTGGTACGTAGTCTGGCGACATTATCCCCCATCGGTTGATCCTTCCTCTGGCCTCGCTCGACTGGAGGAGCGCCTTCATGCTTTCGACGGTAAGGATAATCTCAGCTATCTTCTCCTGAACGTGCGGGAACTGGTCGGCCCCTATCGTCTCGGCGAGCAGGCTCGCGAGGCCGAGTATGAATTCTGCCTTGGCGACCTCTCTCACAGCCGCCTGGTGTGCCATGAAAACTATCGCTTCTGTTTCTTCGTTAACCCTATTCGCTCTGTCCGCGTCCTCGATTAGGAAGACCCTGTCCCAGGGCACTAACACGTCATCGAACACCACCACGGCGTCTTGCTCGTCGAACCTTGAAGCAAGGGGATGGTCGTAGGTGGAATCAGCCGAGAAGGACTCCCGGCACACAAACTTCAGTCCCTTCGCGTTCACCGGGAGGGCGAAGGCGTTGGCGTACGGCATATCGTCCTGGCCTGTCCTCACGAAGGTCGAAGGGAAGACAAGTATCTCATCGGCCATCGGCAAGGTCGCCAGCATCCTCGCTCCTCGAATCGACACGCCTTCTGAGGTCTTCTCAACCACCCTCGCCGCAATGAAAGGGTCTGTCTGGTTGGAGGGACCAGCACTCCTGTTTACCTGCGGGTTAACCAGAGTATGAGTTAGGAGAAGGTCGTTTTCGCGTACAAATTCGTAATAGTTCTGCACGTTCCCTCCAAAGTCCAACTCGTTCTTAGCGAAGAAGCCCCTCGCAGAGGCCATAGCCATGATGGCGCTATTGAGGTAGTCCGCGCTCCTACCCACCATCCCTCCTGAAAAGTCGGCCCACACTTTCATCATCGCAGACCGACGGGAAAGGTCCTCCTTCGACTTCGGCTGCAGGAAGCTCATTCCCACGCGCTTCCCTGTCGTCGGCGACTCGTAGGTCATCACATCCCTAAGCTCCGGCCTGTGTTGCATATCGTAGAGGACAGCAAGTGTTGACGCGATGTTCTTGAAAGCGGGGTGCTTCGAAACCCCCCCTGTTATTCTCTGGTCTCCGTACCACAGCTCTCTGGGGGTATTGTCAAGTTTTTCGATGAATTCTTTCCCTGTTCGAGCGCCCACCTACTCTTCTCCCCATCCTGCAACGGAGTTCAATTAGTCAACTCTGGACGGGGTGCTTCCGTCCTCCACTCTACTTTAGCTTTCTTCGAGTTCAATCAGATTCAAAGCGTGGACAGAACCAAGCGTTTCTCCCGGGCGGCTAATACGCACTGCATTCGTCGGCATTTCACGTTACTCGTCCCCCGGACCTTCGACCTAAATGCGGTGCGGTTCAATCTCGCCCCTAGCCTTGCCCTTCTCTGGCGCGGGCACCCCCTTGAAACCCTTTGTCGACCCCCGGGTTGAGAATTCTTTAGGCGAGGAACCACTTCTTCCTTCTGCTTTCTTCTCACTCCCGGTAGTGTGACCCGTCGCCGCGGCCCATTCGGCCTAGGGCCGCACGGGAAGACTAGGCCCGATCGATTCTTGCGGTTGCGACTCGCCTCAGAGAAGAAGGCCCAAAATTAGGTATCCAGCCAACAGCAGAAGCCCGGTCCAGACAGTCGCCATTACCATCGAAGCCATGCCAGGTATCAGTTCCAACGTTTTGTCATATTTCCGACTGAGAATCCGCACGGCCGAGTTCGCCTTCGGAAGAGCGACCAATGAGAGGAGCGCAAGGGGTGTGACTACGCCGCCTCCGACGCCCGCCAAGATGACCAGATATGCACCACCGACAAGCGCCTTGAATCTTGTCGCGGCCTTCGCTTTCCCCCATCTCACGATCAGGTGCCGTCGCCCCACATTCGCATCTGCGATTGTGTCGGGAAATTCATTTATGTAAAGGACCCCGGCTACCAGCATGCCAAGAGCTATCCCGACAAGAAATGGCTCAAGGTCGACCCTTCCCGTCTGCAGGTAATAGCTGCCTATGATCAGAAGCGGGCCAAAGTTCAGCCCGGCCACGAGTTCTCCCACACCAAGCCGCGAAAGGATTGTTGAGTATGCGAGGACAGAGAAACCTGCGATGGCTACAATTCCAAGGAGGATCGGGTCAAAGGCGGATCTTAGGATAAAGTAGGACCCGATCATCATCCCGACGGCGAGGAACAAGATCCCGGCGATGAGCACGCTCCTTGGCGTCAATTTTCCTGCAGGGAGCACGGTGCTGCCACCGCTGAAGGGAGTAGGTGTGGTAGCGAGGTCCAATCCGCTTCTGAAATCGAAGTAGTCGTTGAGGACGTTCACACTTATGTGAAGGCAGAGAACACCGACAAATGTCAGAACAGCACTAGGCAGGTCAATGGAGCCATGCTTCCAGGCGATTGCAATTCCCACGGGGACGAAGATCGCCGGCAGGAGCAGAAACGGCGCCCTGAATTCCTTGATCCAGATGTTGGGCAACGTCTGGTCGTTGATTCCTCTACAAGTTCCGGATTGGTTTTGTCAGTCCCATGTACCCAGTGATTTCGGATCCCCTTTTGAGGGGACGCACGGTGAGGACTGCCCTGAATTTCGACCCATCCTTCCTTACGAGTGTCACTTCCTCCTCGAACTTTCCCTCCTGGGCTGCGGTCTTGAGAAGTCTCGGGACCAACGTTTGGACGGCCTCAGGCTCATGGAATACGGTCACTCTCTGCTTGCCTACGACTTCATCCGGCTTCCACCCAAAGAGGTTTTCTGCACCAATCCCGTAGGACGTGATGAGGCCGGTCGTATCACAGGCGATTCCGGAATAGGAGTCGGTCCTTTCTACCCCCATTACCGCTTGGCAGAGAAGACTGAACATAAATCCATTTAGGCCGCTCACAGGAAAGGGGTTTTCGATGAGAATGCGATGGTGCGGGTTGGATTTCGGGGAGACAGTCATGAATCCCTACACCCTTCATCAGAACAAGATCATTACAGAAATCTACAACGAGCTCGGGAGGGGGGAGGAAGCGCAGAGGAGCATCGCAGCATGGTACGAGCTCAGGGACAGTTTTGCCACGCCCGGGGACAAGCCCGAGGAGAGAGTCAGGCAGCTCAAGCAGTACGCAAAGGACAAGATATACTCGCAGGTCCTTGGGGGCGACCCCGAGGCGGCACGACTGTACGACCAGAAGGAAGCGCGGGGGTTCACTCCGACCGAGGGCGTCTCCAATCTTCTCGAGAGCCTCAGAAAGGTCGGAGTTCAGGTGGCCATAGTAAGTGAATCGAGCAGCTTGACTTCAACCTTTGCCATAACGAGGTTCCTCCACGTCTACAATCTCGGTCATTACTTCAGCGACATAATCACGCCGGTCGGGGGCTTCGACGTCGAAGGCCGCCTCGTGGACAGCCGTTTCGTTGGGGCGACCAAGAAGTCCGGCACAATCTACGACGTCCTGAAAGCGCTCCTGCAAGAGCGCGGGGTAGCCCCCGCAGAAGGAGCAATGGTAGGAGACGACCCAATACTTGACATCGAGAACGCGAAACTCAGGAGCTTCATTGGAATTCAGTACACAGGAGTCGTAGATAGGGGACGTTCAAAGGTGGCGGACTATGTCATAGATGCTTGGAGCGAATTCCCGAGCATTTTCTGGCCCTGACTTACGGAGTCGTCTGAAACCTCACCCGATTCCGAAGGACTC
This sequence comes from Nitrososphaerota archaeon, assembly GCA_027886975.1. GTDB lineage: Archaea > Thermoproteota > Nitrososphaeria > Nitrososphaerales > Gagatemarchaeaceae > UBA183. Next base: position 9,926 of record JAPCJK010000041.1, on the reverse strand, counting down.
CCACACCTTCTACCTCGGCCTCCATCAGGTCGCCGTCGTTCAGGTACTTCCCAGTGTAGAGCCCCACTCCGGAACAGGTCCCAGTCGCAATCACATCTCCAGGCGACAGCGTGATCCCTTCGGAGGCGGATGCTATGAGGTCTGGTATCCGGAATATCATATCGTCGGTGGACCCATCCTGCCTGATATCTCCGTTCACCCTCAGGCTGATCTTCAACGGATAGGGGTCCGGAATCTCGTCCCTGGTCACCAGCGCAGGACCCATTGGAAGCGCCGTGTCAGCCACCTTGCCCTTGAACAGGTTTCGCCCCAGCACCGTCCCCTCGATTCCCCTTCTCATGCCATCCCTGAAGCTGATGTCGTTCAGAACAGTGTATCCAGCAACGTGACCGTAGGCATCTTCGGCCGCGATGTCCTTGCCCTTCTTCCCGATGATCACGCCCAACTCAACTTCATGGTCTGCCTTACTGGAGAATCGTGGGACCCACACATCCGACCAGTCGCCAACGACTGAATCTTGATGCTTGAAGAAGAAGATAGGTTCGCTTGGCGCTTTCACATCTTGACCGTGAGAGTGATAGTTGACGAAAACACACAGAATCTTGTTCGGGGTCCGATCGGGAGGTGCGAACCTGACCTCCTCGGTTCTTCGAGCGGTTTCCTGCAGAACGCTCTCGCTCGCTCTGACTTGGTCCAGTGCTTTGTGTATCTCCGGCTCTTCCCACTCCCATCCTGCCAGGGCCTCCTCCACGGACGCTGGAAAAGCCCTTGATAGCAATCGCCCAACGTCGGCTAGGTCAAAGACGCGGCCATCGACGACAGCACCAAGATGGATTGACTCGCCGGATAGAAAGTTAACTAGCTTCATTCAGGCTTCAGCAGAGGTATTCGATGTCGAATCATGCCACTTTGGAGAAGCCCATCATCAAAACAGGGGGATGGGGGGGTTCTGAAGCCCCGCCAACTCCTATTTCATCATTCGCCACTTTTTGAAAGCGGGCGCAGTCGCCACTATCAGGCCGATTAGCCCGACTATGACCCCATACGCTGCATCCGCCTGTCCAGCGCCCGTCCATGCATTGGTCAGACCCGAACCTGCTGCGTTGGTCGTGAACCCGATGCTGGAAATCCATCCGCCTATGATTAAGATTATCCAGCCGAGGACAATTTGTCCCCAGTGCGACGCAGAACCCATGGACATCTTCATCTGACCCGCCTCGCCCGTCCCTCCGCTCATCTTCGAAACCGGGCTGAAGAACATTCCCAGCACGAAGCCGTAGATCGAGTGCCAGACGAAGTTGTAGAATATCAGGTTAGCCTGTCCGAGCCCAAAAGCCGAACCCCAGTACGAGAACCAGAACCCAGTCCCGTACAAGAGGGGCATTACGAACGAGCTACTGACAATCCAGAGGGTCCAACCCCAGATCAGTCCCTTGACAAGGTTGTTGCCTGTTGTCATCTTACCTGGAAGGTTGGGGTAGACCAGCATTGTGAAGACGAGCCCGAAGACGATGCCCTGAGAGTAGTGTGCCCACATTCCAAGGAAGTATGTGAAATCGGGTGACAGCGCCGTCTTGGCCGTCACCGCGAAGAACCCTGATAGATTGTGGAAATTGGTCGCCCAGACCTCTGCGTTGAGTGTGTTGAAGGAGAACGGCACCCAACCGATCGCAAAGAACCATTCTCCGAACATCGTAGCGAAGAAGGTGGCTCCGATGGCCGCAACCAACCCAGCGATGAGCCTGTTGTCTGTCCAAGTGTATGGCCTTTGCATGTCTATCATTTCATCAGAAGTTTTCGCCATCGAATCAATTGTTCCGGACCGTTGTTATATAAGACTGAGTGGAGGCTCGGAGGGCCCTTCTGGGGCGCTTTTCGCAGGCTTAGGCTTAAGAATCCTCAGAATTCAGGGGCTTCGTATGGAGAACGCATCAGCCATCGACATCCACACGCACGTTTATCCGAAAGAGTACCTGAAGTATCTTGAGGAAAGGACGGAGTATCCGAAGCTCGTCCGTGACCCGATTGGGGGTCCGGTGATTTGGGACAGCGGGGTAAGGGCCGGACACGTGGATGAGAAGGGCCATGTTGACGTTGACTACCGGGTGGACTTCATGGCCAAGGACTGCCACATCGGGATACAAGCAGTTTCACTGACAGTCCCGGGAACATATGAATTCGGGAACGAGAGCACAAAGTGGGCGAAGTGGATCAATGACTATTACGCGTCTCTCAATGAGAAGTACAAGGGGGCATACGCGTGCTTCATGACCCTTCCGCTCAACGACATCGGCGCCTCCTTGGACGAGATTGACAGGGCCCATGGACTCGGTCTGAACGGCGTGGGTCTGTTCACCAACGTCGCAGGTACCTACCTCGACGACCCCAAGTTCCATCCAATCTTTGAAAGGGTGTCAAAGCTTGGCCTACCAGTCTTCGTGCACCCCGCCACCCCGGTCGTGTCGGACTTTCTCGCCAAATACAAGATCCCCGTGCCGCTGTGGGGGTACACCTATGAGACCACGATATTCTTCACTAGGCTTGTCTGGAACGGGGTACTCGACAAATTCCCCAACTTGAACTTCATCGCCACTCACCTCGGCGGGTTCATACCTTATCAGTTCGAGAGAATCGACTACGCGTTCAGGGGCTACGGCAAGGAGTTTGGGTATGCCCTGGGCCACCCACCGAGCTACTACTTCCGAAAGATCTTCTACGATGCGGTGAACTTCCACAAGCCAGCCGTGATGGAGGCGATAATGACGTTCGGGGCCGACAGGATTCTTCTTGGTACTGACTACGCGCACAGGGTGGGTGACCCAAAGAGAGCTGTGCCCAACATAATGGAGCTCCCTCTCGCCGAGGACGACAAAGAAAAGATTCTCAGTGGGAATGCACGAAAAATCCTGAAGATGGCCTAGGGCTTCGAAATTCACCAATAACCCGTGTGCAAGGATTAATAACGCGATATCGCGGCTGCATTCGTCTCATTGACTGAATGGTTCGAGAAGACGGATTGGTTTCCTTCGAAATGGGGGGCCGATGACGTCCTCGGGACTCTCAACGCTCTGTCCCCGAACAAGGTCCTTGAAGCCCTCAGGGTAGTCAAGAAGGGCCGGGTGTACAGGCTGGGACACCTGATGCACAATGAGATGCCTGTTAGAGCGGCTCAACACGGGCCCTTCGTTTATTTCACTTCGCAGAGGGTTTACGACCACAGGTCTCCGCTTCGAGAACCTACGGCCAACAAATTCGGTGCCGGCCTTGGCAGGATCGAAATGGTGGATCACGCGGCTACACACATTGATTCTCTGAACCACATCTCACTAGACAACAAATTCTACAACGGAGTTGACGCCTTCGAGACCACGACACCTAAGGGGACGTTGAAACTGGGGATCGATACGACTCCTCCGATTGTAACCCGTGGAATCATGGTCGACCTCCCTTCGATGCAGGACGACGAAATGCTTGAGAAGGGTCATGCGGTAACGCCGAAGGAGGTCGGGGAATTCCTAAGGCATCAGAATCTCAGTGTTGGGCAAGGGGACGCTCTGTTCATCTACACAGGGGTCTCAAAGCTCTGGGTAGAACCTGCTCGGTATAACGAGTATTGGGAGAACTCGCCAGGAATTGGTTATGAACTCGCGAAGTGGCTCGGCTCCATGGACGTCTCCATTTCCGGTGCCGATACGCCAAGCAGCGAGGTCGCCCCAGCAGAGCTGAAGGGAACCAGGCTCCCTGTGCACCAGTACTTAGTGACGAAATGCGGTATTCGCCTCATCGACAACATTAAGCTCGACGAGCTCGCGAGGGACCGGATCTACGAGTTCCTTTTCGTGTGTTCGCCTCTTCCCATAAAGGGAGCCACCGCATCTCCGGTCGCACCTTTGGCTGTCGCCTGAAGCGCTCCAGACAGCGCGTCGTCAAAGCTACAACCAAAGGTTAAATCGATTCGGTGAAGGAAGGAACCCCCACATGACCGAGGGAAGGTTCCCGCTGCCCGAGGAGGTAGAAGTTCCGAAGGGAGCCGAGAACTGGCCCAGCCTTTACGCCTACCTCGGTCTTTTCAGCAAGCAGAAGGGGGACTACGGGAGGTTCTGGTTCCAGGACAATCTGCACTTCCCGCTTCCCCTTACTCCTTTCGAAGCCGATATCCTGACCCAGTACCACCCTGCCGCAATCGGGGGCTTCAACAGCAGGGTCTGGCCCATCCCCGCATCTCTTGGGCCTTTCTACCGGGTCTTCGGCGGATACATCTACATCTCATCTGAGAACATTACGAATGAGGAAGAAGTAAAGACGAGGTCGGAGATGTTCAAGAGGCGGGCTGGCTATTACTTCGAAAACTGGGAGTCACTGCTCGAGAAGTGGCGAGAGAAAACGTCGGGGCTCATCGAAGAGTTCAGGAGCGTAAATTTCCAGGCTCTCCCGGAATTCGAGCCGGAGTCGACGGTGTTCAGCGAACGCGGCCTGACTGCTGGCTACGACCTTGTCGCCGAGTACGATAGGCTGATGCTCCTGTGGGAGAAATCCTGGTATTACCATTTCGAAATGTTCATCGCCTACGGCACGGCGCTCGCTTTCGCAGACGTCATGCAGTCGCTCTTCCCAGGAGTAAGCAGCAAGACGACCTTCGCAATGATAGCTGGGATAAAATCACCGCTGTGGGAGCCAGACGAGAAGCTGAAGGAGCTGGCGAAGTCCTCGATAAAGCACGGCGTGTCTGAGATAATCGTAAGGAGAGTGAGCCCAGATGGGACGTTCGCGGAGCTGAAGAAGACGCCTGAAGGGAAAGCCTGGCTCGAGCAGTTCGAGAGCCAGAAGTACCCGTACTTCTACGCGGGGACGGCCCAACAGCCAGGGTTCTACAATCCTACGCGGACGCCCTCTTGGATCCACGACCTCTCGATTCCGCTCAACTTCATCGCAGGATATGTCGAGAGGCTGAGGAATGGAGACAACATCGACAGGCCCCTGCACGAAATCGCCCGCGAGAGGGACAGAATTACGGACGAGTATCTCGAACTATTGAAAGACGACAAGGACAAAACGGCTTTCCAAGCAGCTCTGAAGCTAGCAAGGACAGCCTGGCCGTACACCGAGGAGCACAACTGGTGGTACGATAACCTGATCTGGACAATCTCCTGGACGAAAGTCCTAGAACTGGGCAAGATCCTGGCTCATCATAAAGTCGTCGAAGACCCGACGGACATCTATTATCTGAAAGTCGACGAAGTGAGGATGGCCTTGCACGACATCGTCCTGGCGTGGGGGGAGAACAAAGACCCTCGCGGCCTCGAGTACTGGCCTCCGATAATCAAAGAGAGGAGGTCTATGGTGGGCGTCCTCGAGAAATGGAAGCCGCCGAAGGCACTTGGAAAGCCCCCGGATGTCGTAACCGAAGTCTTCTCGATACTTCTGTGGGGGATAACCACGGACAGGGTGACGGAGTGGCTCCATGTTATAGGCAGGTCCGAAGAGCTCGACCTCGTAAAGGGGCTGCCGGGGTCTCCTGGCACAGCGGAGGGCAGGGCGAGGATCATCAGAAAGGTGGGAGAGCTGAACCAGCTGAAGCAGGGAGAAATCATGGTCTCGCCTGTCACTTCGCCCATGTGGTCTCCGGCGTTCGGTGTTGCCATAGGGGTTGTCACCGACATCGGTGGCATGATGTCCCACACCGCCATAGTCTGCAGGGAGTACGGAATCCCAGCTGTGATAGGGACCGGTGTGGCCACCGACGCAATTAAGACGGGAGATCTGATTAGAGTCGACGGCAATGAAGGAACGGTAAAGATACTCAAGAGGAGCGGATAGTCCGAACGCCGGACCCCAACATTGTCTGGTTCGAAGAAAGTCGAGGGCTCGATACGAACGAGGTGGGGGGCAAGTTCGCCAACTTAGTCAGGCTCAGCAGGGCTGAGGCTAGAGTTCCTCGGGGGTTCGCAGTCGCGACCCTCGCGTACAGGAAGTTCATGGCGCAGCTTGGTTCGAGGGTGTCGTCCGTCCTCGAGGGCGCAGACACCGAGGACATCGCAGGCGTGGAGAAGGCATCTGCGGAGATAGCCGAAATGATCGTGGGGACGCCGGTACCAGAAGACATTGTCCAAAGCATCGAGGGCGCTTATGACGAACTGACGAGGACCGAATCCCGGGGTGCCGACCTGCCTGTTGCCGTCAGAAGCAGCGCCACAGCCGAAGACATGCTAAACGCGAGCGTGGCAGGGCAACACGAGACCTACCTCTGGGTCAAGGGAGCCCAGAGCGTCGTGGAGCACGTCAAACTTTGCTGGGGGAGCGCATTCGCAACGAGGTCGCTGAGCTACAGGAAAGCCAGGGGTATTGAGCAGATGGGGGTCGAAATGGGCGTGGTCGTTCAAACGATGGTGGCCTCAAAGAAGTCGGGGGTCATGTTCACGCTCAATCCAGCCAACGGCGACCCTTCGAAGATTACAATTGACGCTGCCTGGGGCCTGGGCGAAGCGGAGGTCAGCGGCGTTGTTACTCCCGACCTGTACTCGGTCGACAAGGTCACGATGGAAATCCTCTCCAGGAGGCTAGGCTCGAAGCACACAGAGTTCGTGGTAGTCGGAGACAGGGTGGATCAGAAGTCAGTCGCAAAAGAAAGGCAAGAGGTGCTTTGTATGACCGACAGCGAAGTGTTAGAACTTGCCCGTGTTGGGAAAGCCTTGGAGAAGGTCTTCGGGAAACCATTGGACATAGAGTGGGCAATCGACGAGTCAGCGGGGATGCACGAAACGCCTTACATTCTCCAAGCCAGGCCAGAAACAGTGTGGAGCGGGAAGGGACGGCTCAAGACTGTCGAAAGAGACGTCGTCGACAGGGTGGTCGACACCCTGAAACGCGGACAGAGAATAAAGTAGACCGATGTCCTAACGTAGTGGAGCCGAACGTTTAAAGAGAGTTGGAGGCCCAATCGAGGGACATGGCTTCTGAAGCAAAGGCAGTCCACGAGGTTCTTCCGAACGTAGTCCCTCTCTGGGAAGTCTTCTCCACCCTAATACCGTCAGGCCCGGGCAAAATGGTCGAGCCGTTCGTGTGGAACGGGAAAGAGTTGCTCAAAGAATTGAAGAGGATAGCCTACGATGTCAAATTGGGCGGCGAAGTGGAGAGGCGGGTTCTGGTCCCGGTCAACCCAGGCCTGAAGAAGCTCGGCCTCTACACTGCCACTCACACTATCTACGTCGGTTTCCAAATCGTTCTCCCTGGGGAGGTCGCGGGAGCCCACAGGCACACCCCCTTCGCTTCCCGGTTCATGATCAAAGGTGAGGCTTGGACGACGGTCGACGGAGTCGAGATCAGCTTTCGCGAAGGCGACTTCATTACCACACCTAGGTGGGCCTGGCATGATCACGTGAACAGGTCGAGCGAGCCTGCAATCTGGATGGATGCCCTTGACACGCCGATCCCGAAATTCCTGCTCGCCTCGACCTTCCAGGACTACGGGGAAGAGGTTCAACCGTTGATGACAGGGGACCTCTACACCAGGTCCGTCTCAACCGGGCTGACGCCTGCCTTCAGCCTCGACTGGACCAAGGCAGCTTCACCACCGCTGAAGTTCGCGTGGAATGACACATATGGTATGCTCAAGGACCTTGCCAGCATCTCGGACGGGAGCCCCTACGAAGGGGTGACTGTGATGATGAAAGATCCAAGTACTGGCAGGGATGTTTCTGGCTCTCTCGGCGCAGACATGACTTTGCTCAAGAGCGGGACCAGGACGAAATCGCACCGGCACACCATGAGTGTAGTGTACTACGTCGTGAAGGGGCGCGGGACCATAACCGTAGAGGGAAAGACGTTGCCCTGGGGCGAAAGCGACATAATCGCGCTCACGCCATGGGCCTACCACGAACTCGCAAACGAGGGACCCGGAGAAGCAGTCCTCTTCTCAATCAATGACAGGCCGCTCCTGACGAGCGTCGGTGTCTACCGGGAAGAACCCGAGAACAAATAGGTCGGACTGATGGTCGTGGCTGAACACTTAGTGCTCAACTATGACAATAATGCCACCATTCTGGTCGAATCGAGGTGCTCTTGATTTGCTGAGAGAGGTGGACTGGATTGGAATAGACTTCGCGTTCACCATGATGAACCCTCTCGCGATGCACCACAGCAAGGTCATCCCTGAGTTATACAGGAATCTTGGTCGCGAGAGTGAGGGGCCAGAAAGACTGGCTCGTTGGTACCGGCTGAGGGACAGCCTGGGTGCTCCAACCGACCCACTTCATCAGAAGGTTAGGCTGATGAAGGAATACAACAGAGACAGGCTTCACGCCGAAGTCTTCGATAACGATCCCGCTGTAATCCGGATGTACGCTGAAATGGAGGCTAAGGAACGCAAGCCTCCCGAAGACCTCAGAACAGCCCTTGGCTATGTCAGGTCGAAAGGAAAAGAGCTCGCTGTCGTAAGCGAGGTCTCGGGAGTCGAAGGAACAATGACTATCAGAGACTCTCTGAAGGCGAATGATTTGACAGAATTCTTCAGCTATCTGATTTCACCCGCCGGGAGATTCGAGCCTGACGGCCGGCTCATCGACCAGCGCTCTTTCCAGGGCTCCTTCAAGAAAGACGGGAGCCTCTACGAAAGGCTCGCGTCGTATCTGGATTCAAGAGGCATTCCCGCGGGAAGAAGGGCAATGGTGGGGGATGACCCGAAGATGGACATTGGGTTTGCCAAGGACAACGGGTTTGTGACAGTCCAATACACAGGGCTCATAGATCGTGGCAGGAGCCCCGAGGCAGATTTCTACCTCGCTCGATGGTCGGACTTGCCCGACCTTCTGTAAGACGGCCATGAATGAGTCAGCCCTACTTCGAACGCTCCACTCCTCTTGTTGACCTGGGGGTTGATCAGAGTGTATGTAGGAATGAGGTCGTTCTTCCTAAAATATTCGTGGTATTTTTGAACGTTTGACGCGAAGTCTGTCCCGGCCTTTCCGAAGAAATCCTTGGCGGTCGCCATTGCCATGATGGCAATATTCAAGAAGCCCCTCGTCCTCCCTTGTTTCCGTCGGAAAATAGTACCAGTTCTTCATCATTATCCCTCGTTTCTCCAAGTCTTCCTTCGACCTCGGTTGCAGGAAACTCGTCCCTAGGGCGACAAGCCCGACGCCCGGACACAAGTTATATCAGAATCGTCAGGGAGTCCGTCATTGTGCTCCCCCCTGAATCGCTCGTCCCAGACTATCGCGGTTACTGTCTCTCCAATGTCCCAAACACAATCTTCTCGGTCTTCGGCTTGGACGCCGGAGGGCGGAGTCTTCCTGGGGACACACTCGGAGCTACCGATACATCTGGGACGGAGAATGTTGTGCTTCTCCTACTTGACGGTCTGGGATACCGCGAGTGGAAGAAACACGAGGATGATGGATTCATCGGAACGCTTTCGAGAAAAGGGCATGTCAGGCCCATCAGCACCGTCTTTCCGTCAACCACGGCTGCCGCTCTCACCACGATCAGTACCGGCCTCACCCCCCAGGAGCACGGCCTCCCTGAATGGTACGTCTACATGAAAGAAATCGGCGAGGTCATCGTCACGCTCCCTTTTGCTCGGGCAGGGGAACAGGGCAGGGACACTCTGGTGGGGGCAATGGACCCCAGGGCGCTTTTCGACGGGCCAACGATATTTGACCGCCTCAAAGCTGCCGGCGTGAGAAGCACCTCTCTGACCAACAGGGCTCTTGCCCATACTGCGTATTCTGAAGTCGCCAGGCACGGGAGCAAAGTTGAGCCATACATCTCTGCTTCCGACCTTTCCGTGAACCTCAGGAGGCTCGTAGAGAGGGCGAAGGGGAAAAATCTATTCTACGTCTACTGGTCGTTCATCGACACAATTGAGCACAGCTATGGTCCGAACACCGACGTCGCTTCCCTCGAAGCATCGCTAATCTCGCACGCACTGC
>JAPCJK010000040.1 GCA_027886975.1 Nitrososphaerota archaeon | reverse complement strand
TCTTTCTCCTTGTGGTAGTCGAGACTGACGTGGTCGACAGTCACAATCGTTGTCCCGGAGGCAAGTTGAGTTTGGGCTTGCGACAACCCAGCGGCCTCCCTTCACCTAGCGGTTATACGTGTATTGCCATCAAAATTGTGGAGGCTATAAGATAATTCGGGGTCCGGAGTCTCAGGTCTCTACTTTAGTTCTACAAAGACAACTTCAATGGACTTGCCAAGTCTTTCTTCTGGGAGATGTTCAACAGGAGGGAACCACAATGCCTGGCCAGCCTTCATTGCGATATCCTCAGTCTTTCCGTCTGGGTAGGTGAACTTTGCGCCTCCGTCGGCCAGGAACACGGCGACGGCGTTGGGATGCCCGTGCATTATCGACTTCTCACCGGGACCGTACCTAATCCGAAGAACCCTTACCTTCTCGTTCTCGAACTCTACTTTGTAATGTTTCGGGTCCACCTTTGTTGGGTCTTCGACCATTGATATCTCGCTGGCCTACGGCCGAACGTGAGTTATGAACCTTCCCTCGAATTGTTCTTCTACGCTGGAAGCTTTAGGCCAAACTCAACGGTTGTACGTGTACCGCTTTGTGACGACGTGGTAGAGCCTTCTCCACACTGTGAGGTTGAACGCAACTATCAGAATGGTCATCGGTATGACCGCCAGAAGGAGTGTCTGAATATCACCCTGTGTTGTCGCGATGGCTATTGTCTTCCCTATTCCGACGCTCACCTGCGTTGTCGGCAGTCTGGTAGGGTCCAGCTGGAAGTATTCGGCTATTATGAGTGCGTTCCAGGCACCACCGACGGCCGTGATCGCTCCGGTGACAAGGGCGGTCAATGAGCTTGGAATGTACACGTTCCTCCAGGCAGAGACCCTGCTCACTCTATAGACGTGCGGCAAGTCTTTGATTTCTGCGGGAAGAGTCCTCACTCCCGCCATCACGTTGAACACAATGTACCAGAAAACGGAAAGAAAGATGACTACAGCTGCTACAAACTCTGGAGACTGTCCCAAAACGGGGATCAATACTATGACAGGGAGGAGGATGGGGGCGGGGATTGAAGACACCACTTCGAGTATTGGAGAGACCGTGTCGTAGAGTTTGAAATTTAGTGAAATCACCACACCCAGAGGAAGTCCTATCGCGACGCAAATCGCGACAACATACCATACTCTAACGAATGACGTGGCCAGGGCGACGAGTATGGAGCCCTCTGCCGATGCCAATGTGGAGATCGAAGGAAGATGGCTCAGACTCAGGGTCCCGGACGACGAAGCGGACACCAGGACGAGAATTAGAAAGCCGCCGACGAAAATCAAAGTGGCGTATTTGAGGCCCTTTCCAAATCTCGAGATGGCGGAGGTGAACCTGTTTACCCCCCTTCCTTGAGCCAAGAGGAACAGCTTCGCTACGCTCCTGTGGTTGACCCAAGAGTAAATGCGCATGATTGGGTCCTTGTGCACCTCTCTGGGCTCTTCAATCATCTTGAACTTCTCTGACCACAACGCGAACTCTCTGAGGAACAAGAATCTCCAAGCGATAACAGCCGCGATTATTCCTACCACCAGCAGCGCATAGTCGGGGAAGTCTGCCTGGGGCGAGAAGTTTGCGACTGCGACTCCAATGCCATACGAGATCGGGACATTCGCCGACCCGAGGCTGATGATCTCGCTCGCGACAAGGAAGAAAAGCCCGACAGCCCAAGAGATCTGCGTATTGTACGCTATTCGACTCATAGACGCAGGGATATACAAGGTTCTGATTTTCTGCCAGACTCCAGCCTGTGTCACGTTCAGAAGGTCGGCGTAGTCCTGAGGTATCGCCTTGACTGACTCGTATACGCCGAATGCAATGTTCCAAGACATGCTGGTGAATATCAGGACGATGACTGCGAGGTTGGCTCCGATGAAATTTGGAATCGTGCCATAGATTGCTCCGATAACGAAGGGAAAGAAGCCCAGGATTGGGATGGATTGGAATATGTCCAGTAGAGGGAGTATGACGCTCTCGGCTCGCTTGCTCCTGGCAGCCCAGATTCCCACAGCAAGGGCGAAGAGAATGCTTAGCCCCAGGGCTATGATCATCCTGATCCAGGACGACACTATGTCGAGGAATATCAGGCCATATTCCAGAGTCACGAGAAGGCCTTCGGAGGCCGGCGCGTTTGCGCGGCGTATTTACAGTTTCTCAGGTCAACCGATGTAGGGAGTGCTCGAAGAGTCGAACCTTCGTACCATCTGGTATTCCCCCTTGTCCCTGAACCCGGAAAGCTTACCAAGCTCGGGGAAGAATTGGTCAAGCGGGCGAACGGCCATCTCGGAGGCTAGGTGCCTCCTCCCAAGGAATTCGTCAGTAATCTGCTTACTCAGGTTCCTCACCTGTCTATCGCTGGTATAGCCAAGGCTGTGGAGGTATTCGTGCAACAGTATCATGAAGACGTACGAGTTTCTCCTCGACCTTGACTTCGAAAGTTTCTCTACGATCCTGAGGATGTTCCTGTTCATCACGATTGCGTTGGACCCCATCTCATGATAGGCACCCACCGTATTCGGTATGTCCCCAAGCACGAGGGTGAGTCCAGCCCTGTGCATCCCCAAATTGCGCTCGGTGGCGGTCTTGACCATCTCGAAGATCCTGTCGAAACCTTCTGCAGTAGAGAGCGCCCTTCGATTGCTTGATTCAGCCACAGCCAGCGATTCTTGGTGGAGGTAGATAAATTACGTCCCGTTGGCTTCAAGGTCTGTCAGCTCGACGCTCAAGTCTTCCCAGCGGAATTCCTGCTTTAGCTGCGGCCTTGCCTGACTCCGGGAAGCCACGTTATCATCTGCGTTATTACAGGAGTAATATATTGACTTCGAGTAGGGCACGTTGACCCAGGGTGTCCACTTAGTTGACTAACCTAGGCTTAAATTCAGGTAATAACTGGAATTCGCAGTGCCTGTTGTATTCAGAGTCAAGCTCGGCAAGACCGGAAACAGCCTCCGGATAACCCTACCTCGTCCAATAATAGAGGGCTTTGACTGGAAGGTGGGGGACGAGATAGTCCTCTATGTTTCGGAAAAGGAAGTCATACTTAGACGCGCGAAGGACGAGGAGTCGAACGTCTAGCCCACCATACGGTTCTAAAGTAAGAATTTGCGCTATCGTTTTATTCTCGCCGAAGGCGGCTCTCCTCAATTGCCGCTCTTGAGGTCACTGGGGAATTACTGGAGGCTCACCAAGCCGAGGATTTGGGGGCTGCTGGTATTCACCGGTGTCATTGCAATGGTCGTGGCCTACAAAGTAACTCCCGGCTCCACGCTCACTCTCTCCCTTCTCGTGACGGGGACATTGGCGCTTGTCCTGGGGAGCGCATCAGCCGACGTCCTCACGAATTACCACGACAGGGACATCGACAGCATGATGAAGCGTACCATGAAGCGTGCCATCCCCTCGGGTGAAATCAAACCTACCAGCGCGTTGGGGCTTGGCTTGACCATGGCGGCCCTTTCCGTGCTCATCCCGCTCTTGCTCATCAACGCCATCTCCGCCTTGTTCATGCTGATAGGCCTCATTGACAATGTTGTTGTCTACTCACTCTTGCTGAAGCGCAGGAGCTGGCTAAACATAATCCTCGGAGGAATATCGGGGGGGATGCCCGTCCTTGTCGGCTACTCGGCAGTCGCGGGCGCTGTCACACCAATCGCTCTTTACATGTCAGCTTTAGTGATTGTCTGGATTCCAACCCACATCTGGAGTCTTGCAATCTTCAGCAAGGAAGACTACGAAGCCGCCAAAGTTCCGATGCTCCCGGTCGTCTTCGGGAACAAGGTCGCGTCAATTTGCATCGCAGGGACCAGTGCCCTCCTCGTAGTGTTCTCCGCAGCCATCTTCCTCTTCACTCCTGTCAGCATCTTCTATACCGTTACCGCGATAGCCCTCGGGGGAGTCGTCCTTGTCTACAGCGGGAAGCTTGCCCTCACCCAAAGCAGCAAGACTGCCTGGACACTGTTCAAATTTACAAGCCCTTACCTTACGATAATCTTCCTCGTCCTTGGGCTGACCTTCTGGCTCGCGTCGTAGTCCCCTCGATGATGAAATGTAATTTATCACACCATTAACCACATTTGAGCAGTTCTCTTCTAAGGAGCATCTCCGTAATGACGCCAAGGCAGTATGGAGTCCGTAGGACAGCTGAGAAGGCCACTGGAAGTAATATCGAAGAACAGAAGCTACACCGTCATCGCCAGCCTGCCGAAGAACAGCACTTCTCTCGCCGTTCAGGCCGTCGAAGGGGGGGCTGACGCCGTGATGCTCAACATTGACGGTGATGAGAGTTCCTCGCCGAGCCACTTCGGGAGCTACGACCTCCACGACGCGTACATCAACGACGTGATCTCGACGGTCTCTGTCCCGTGCGGTCTCTTCATAGGAGGCGGGAAGATGCTTACGGAGGAGTACTGGGAAAGGATAATGTCCAGCGCCTTCAGTTTCGTGGAGATGTTCGCCCACCAGATGCCTACATTTGTGCTCTCGGACCAGCGAGTAAAGAAGCTAAGCGCGATTGCCACCGGGTACATCCTCGAACAGGTAAAACAGCTCTCCACGATGGAGGGCCTTGACGCCATCGACGTGGCGGCCGTCCCTCATCAGGCCAGAGGGGCCCCCTTCAGCCTCCTGGATTACGCGACCCTGGGGGTAATAGCGAACCTCTCGGCCAAACCCGTGTTCCTACGAACGCAAAAGAAGATGACACAGGGCGATCTGTCCCGAGTCCTATCGATTGGCGTGAGGGGGCTTGTAGTAGACCCTTGCATCCTGTCGGGGACAGATGAAGCGTATAAGGACGAGATAGCCGGCCTTAGCCCAAGAGGCGGGCTGACTGAAGTCCAATAGAACGCAGGCCGTCATACTCGCCGGAGGACTCGGGACGAGGCTTCGGCCCTACACGTTCCTGCTTCCGAAACCGATGCTCCCCGTCGGCCCCAAGCCGATCATGGAACACATCCTAGAATGGCTTAAGGGAGCGGGAATCTCCGAAGTCGTTGTCTCCACCGGCTATCTCGGAAAGATGCTTCAGGAATACTTCGGAAACGGCTCCGAGTGGGGTATAGAAATCAAGTACGCCACTTCCCCGCATCCATTGGGGACGGCGGGACAGCTCAAGGCCGCTGAGTCGAAGATCAGGGGAAGGTTCCTGTGCGTCTATGGCGATGCACTCCTTAACTTCGACCTGCAAAAAGCCCTTGACTTCCACGCGCAAAAGAAAGCCACAGCGACCATGGTCCTGATGAACTACAGCGCTGAGATGAAGTACGGTTTCATGGAGACCGACAAGAACGGCCGGCTCATTGAATGGAGGGAGAAGCCCAAGATCTCGGGTTACATTAACGTCGGATGCTATGTGATGGAGAAGGCCTTCCTGAAGTACATCCCCCCCGCACGGATTTATGAAATGAACGACGCCTTCAAGGAAGCCCAGGCAAGGGGAGCCAAGCTGTACGCGATCAAGGTGGACGGAGAATTTGTCGACATCGGCGACCGGAAGTCCTACCGGGAGGCCAACGATCTTTACACGAAGAACATGGATCAGGGTGGCACAGCCAAACGAAGGTAATTGCGTTTGAGGACGAGGGTTGGTCGCGTTTCGGCCCGCTGACCCTACTCAGGCACACCAGTCAGCTACGCTGGGGGACCAAGACCCTACTCGACTCGCTCGTCGAAAAGATTCCCGACGCCACCGACGTCGGGTTGTGGGGACGCAAGGAGCTCGCCGCGGTAACGAAAGAGTCGACAGGGAAGGACTACAACGAGAAAACTCACGGGTCAGCATTCTTCGTCAACGCCCGGGCAAGACCCAGCGAAGGCCTGCTCACTCTAGCTTCGAAGACAAGTCCCTTCGTTGCAACTTTAGAGGGACATCTCGTAGCCGCGCGGCTTGAATCAGGGGTCGCGAGACCGGGAATCATTTCGAAGAAAGACGTAGCCAGGTTGGGAAAACGGGCCCAGAAGATCAACGCCCATCAGGATTCCCTCTTTGAGGGATACTGGGGACTGGTAGGGAGCAACGGTCTGGCCATCGTAGAGCAGGCGAAACGCTTCCAAGACCTGATGCCGCTGCCGCGAGGCCTGGAAGTCAGAGGCCAGGCGTCCAACATCATGCTCGAGTCAGGAGCAGAAGTCGAACCCAACGTGACCTTCGACGCTAGGCTTGGCCCAATAATAATAGCAGACGGAGCGGCAGTCGAAAGCTTCAGCAGGATAATGGGTCCGTGCTACATCGGTCAAAGGACTAAGATTTATTCCGCCCTCGTCGGCGGAGGGACATCCATATTCGAATCTTGCAGGGTCGGGGGGCAAATAGAGAATTCCATCATAATGCCCTTCACCAACAAGTCGCACCACGGATATGTGGGAGACTCCTACGTGGGTTCTTGGGTCAACCTTGGCGCCGGGAGCACGTTTAGCAACCTGAAGAACACCTACGGGAACGTCAACCTAGTCGTCGGCGGGAAGAAAGTCGACAGCGGGATGCCGAAGCTAGGTCCCGTCATCGGGGACATGTGCAAGGTCTCAATTGGTGCCCTGATCTACGCAGGAAAAGCGATAGGGACCGGGTCGCATGTGTCAGGTCGCGCCAACGTAGACGTCCCGAGCTTCACGTATTTCGATTCCGAACCCAAGAGACTTGTCGAGGTCCTCCTCGAGTCAGTCTTAGAGACGCAGAGAAGGATGATGGAAAGGAGAGGACTCTCCTTGAGCCGCAACGAAGAGGCCCTGATCAAGCTGGCCTTTGCGGCGACCGCCAGGGAACGGAAAGACCGGGGAGTAAAGAAAGGGCGCTTCTAAGGAGGTGCTCTACTTCGACGATTGTTTGGTTAACTTAGCCGCCATCGATTGGCAATCAGTTTGTTGGCATCGCGAACCTGATCTAACGGACTGTGGAATCTACCAAAAGGGCATAACTAAATCCCCAGCAAGCTCGGAGGTGTGATATCGCGAGACGTGGGGAAGGCATTGGACGGCATGCCGCCCGGGACTCACGCAGTCCTCGCGTATTACTCCGACGGCCGGAAGGAAGATGTATTGTTTACCCACCTCAACCCTCGAATCAGGTGAACGTGTTAGTGCTTGGGCGAAGGCATAAAGCGGTAAGTCTCTGGGCTGAGAAGAACTCAGAGTCGCAAGTCCATATGGCTGACCCCTTCCCAATTGCTAAGGCGCAAAAGATTGACACCCGAGCCGTCCACAAGACCTACGAGAGATGGCCGGCACTTGCAAGAGACGGATTCAGAGTCAAATTTGACCTCCCAACGAAGGGCCTGCGTAAGGCCTACGTCCTCGGGATGGGCGGATCGGCGAGCGGTGGTGACATAATCTCAGGCTGGCTGACCGAGAGGCCCGGGGTAGAAATGGCCGTGTTCAAGGGACAACTCCCCATCGGAGATCTTAGCGATGCACTGGCCATTGCGTGCAGCGCGTCGGGCCAGACGCAAGAGACAATCGACATGCTAAAGACGGCTGTTGACAGGAATGCGACCGCAGTCTCAGTCTCTGGGGGAGGCAGATTGAAGGAAATCTCAGAGAAGCTCGGGGTCCCTCACGTCCAGATGCCCGAGGTGATAGCACCGAGATACATGCTCCCGTTCATCATATTCTCCACGCTCGCAATCATCAACGAGGGTCTGGGCCTTGGCTGCGAGGCCGAAGTCGAAGATGCCTTCACGGTCATGGAGGCTGAAGGGAGCGATGTCTCCATCTCGACCATGCTCCCCAAGAACAACGCCAAGGCACTCGCGGTCGAAATCCTGAACAAAACTCCTTGCATCTATGGCGGGCTTGTCTCCAAAGGGGCTGGCATCAGGTTCAAAAACGTCCTAAACGAGAATTCGAAGATACACGCTCACTTCGTCGGGATCCCCGACGCCTTCCACAACGAGATTGAGGCGTGGGAAGACCCCCGTAACGACTTCGCGCCTGTTTTCCTCCGGCACACGGCCGATGACAAACGGGACGGGACCCGTGAAGACCACATGGTCAGAATATTGTCGAAGGCTGGCAAGTCACCAATCCAGGTCCGGGGAAGAGGAGAAACCAACTTGGCGCAGCTTGTCTCGATGGTTTACAGGCTGGACATGGTCTCGTACTACGTCGCCCTCGGCCTCGGAAGAGACCCCTTCCCGACGAGGCTCATCGACGCGATAAAGAAGAACGGCTGATTATCTGATTCCGACGAGCTGGGCGAGCTCCTTTCTTGCGCTCGCGCCAAGTACTTGGGCGGCTCCTTCCGGCGAGACGTCGTTCACGAATATACCTCCCCCAAGTTCCAGTCCTGTCCACGACAACCTCTTCGGGAACACTTCGATGTGCCAGTGGATTTGCTTCGTAGTCTTCTTTTCCGATGAACTGTGGAAGACCAAGGTAAAGCTCGGGGAATCGAGGGCCTTTGCCATCCCTCCCAAAGTCGACCTCAACATCAAGGCGAGGTCCATCATCTCCTTTTGCGATAGTTTCAGGATGCTCGTCATATGACGTTTGGGATAGACCCAGAACTCGAAGGGGTGGGTCGAAACCCAGGGGGCGAATGCGAGGAAGAAGTCAGTCGCAAGAATCTGTCTGGGCCCGCCAGTCTCGGTGCCGACGACCTGGCACATCGGGCAAACTCCAAGGTCGTTCAGGGAGGTCTGAACCGTCTCAGCTTCCACCTCAACCGCCGGGGGGACCCTGGGGGTAGTGACCATCTGTATGCTTGGATGCACGACCGTGGGAGACCCCTCCTTCTCACTGTTCACGAATACCAGGACGTAGCTTACCCCCTTCTGCGAATACAGCCACCTAACCTTATCCTGAAGGGAGGCAAGGATGTTGGTCCATTGCTCGATATCTATCTTAGCGAACGGCTGGTCGTGCCTTGGGGTGGCCACAAGGATGTAGTGATAGCCGATCGCAGGCTCGCTGTAGTGAGGGACTTCGCCGTATGACGCCGGCGCGTTGGGGGTTACCACCGGGTTCTTGGCGGGGAAGATTCTAACAGACCAATTACTAATCACATCCCCCTCCGAGTCCGTCTGCTTGAGGAGCGTATCACCCCGCTTGACGAGGACCAGGTCTGCCGGCGGGGTCATCTCCTCGTTTCCAGCGCAGTAATTGCACTTCTCTTGCTTCTGCGGTATCACCTGTCCGGGCTTAAGGCCCCTGTCCGGGAGTATGATCGAGAGTTTCTCCGTAAAGTAGTCTTTCCTTATCTCGACCATGGGCGCGGCACCACGCCCAGTTCACAATATTAGCGTTTGTAGCTCCTGACCCCCCACGAAAGCATGATAATCCGATTCCTGTCAACCGACGCGCGAGACCTTGCGAGTAGGTTACGTATTGCTCGACGGATGCGGGGACAGGCCGAATCCCCGACTGAATTTTACGACTCCCCTCGAGGCCGCGTACACACCGAACCTGGACAGGATTGCGAGCAGATCAAGGATGGGGAAAGTCACAACCGTGGGAACGGGCATAGCCCCCGAGTCTGACATTGCCGTGTTCAACATGCTAGGATACTCCTTCGTGAAGGGGTACCCTGGGAGAGGGGTGGTCGAGGCTGTCGGGTCGGGGCTCCAGGTCCGCGATGGGGACCTCGCGTTGAGAGCGAATTTTGCTTCGGTGAGAGGCAAGAGGATATTGGATAGGAGGGCCGGAAGGGACCTTACCCAGGAAGAGGCGGAAGCGCTTGCCCGTGATGTAAACAGAGTCAAGCTCAACGGCGCTTCATTGGAGTTCCAGGCCACCATCTCATACAGGGGGGTCCTTGTCATCAGGGCCAAGGGGGGCCTGTCCGCAGAAATATCCAACACAGACCCTGCCTACGCCAGGGTCGGGGGCTTCGGGGCGGCGAAGAAGACATCGGGGCCCGAAAGCGTCTTGACTTGTACCCCTGAGGCTCGGACCGAGGCTGCGATCAGGGCCGCTCGGTTGGTGAATGAATTCACGAAGAAGAGCCTTGAAGTTCTCCAAGCAAGCGACGTTAACAAGGAGCGGGTCCGCCAGGGCAAGCTACCAGCCAACTGCATCCTCCTCCGCGATGCAGGAGACCACGTCCCGAAGCTCATGTCGTTCGAGGAGAAATACCACATGGCAGGGACTGCGCTTGTGGAAATGCCCGCGGAAGTAGGGATCGCAAAGATCTTGGGCATGAAGATGGTCAGGGTAAAGGACAGGCATGACATGAAGGAGAAGGCCTCCCTCTTCTCGACCGAGCTGACAGAGGGGACCGTCGTATACGTCCACATCAAGGGACCTGATGAATTCGGACATGATGGAGACGCCGAAGGCAAGAAGAAGAGCATCGAGTCGATTGACAAGGACTTCTTCTCTGTAGCACTCCGGCACATTGGAGATACCAGACTTGCGGTCTCCTGCGACCATGCAACCCCCTGCACTCTCAAGATGCACTCCGCGGACACCGTGCCACTCCTCATTACCGGAGATTCGAAGGGAGAGGGGAGGAGGTTCACTGAAAGGAACTCGAGCATCGGTTCTTTGGGGCACCTGAAAGGGAAGGACGTCCTGACTACGGTCTTGGGGGGTCCCCTCAAACAGCGTATTTCTTCAGGCGCTTGACCGACTCAACAGCCACTTCGACCGCCGCTTCCACCCCTGCTTCGACCTTGAATTCGTTAGTGACCCTGTTCGCGACGACAGCGAAAACCGCGCCGGTCTTGAGTCCGAAGATCCTCCCGAGAGTGAAAAGTGTGGCCGACTCCATTTCGAAACAAAGAACGTTCGCAGCCCGCAGGTCTTCTATGAGATGAGCCTTGTCCGACGGGAAGTACCCTCCGAACGATTTTCTGCCCTGTCCGACGTAGAACGAATCTGTTGACGCAGCGATCCCCACCACTGCTTTCTTGCGGAGGACCCTGGCCGTCTCCTGCAACGCAAGGACGACTCCGGGGGTCGCAGCCGCCGGGTATCCGGGAGTGACGTATTGTGCGCTTGTCCCGTCCATCCTTACCGCAGCGTCCGCGATGATCAATGACCCGACTTTGACATCAGGCGAAATCGTGCCACAGGTCCCGACTCGGATCATGACCCTGACTCCCAGCCTTGCGAGCTCCTCGACGGCGATTGCCGTCGATGGCCCTCCAATGCCGGTGCTGAGTACGAGGATTTTCTCTGCACCAACTCGACCTGCATAGGCCGTGTATTCTCGATTGGATTCGAGTTCCTTGGGTTCTTTCAGCTTTCGAGCGATGATCGGCACTCTCCCTGGGTCGCCGGGGAGCAGTGCGACTCTCCCAACATCATTCTTGCTGAGCCTGACATGATAGGGCCTACCCGACTCGTCCCTGGGTTCCAGCGCCAACTGACTAAGTTCCCCACCCGGGAGCGGTTTGTGGACGTTATCAACAGTTCGGAGCTGGAAACCTACTTAGGAGGTGCGAAGCAGTTCCTGCATCGAGGTTCGTACATCTCCTTCCCGCCCACGGCTATGACCGGAGATTCCTTGGGAGCGGGTTTTCCTTCTACGAGCCTCTGCGTCCTCGTAGCTTCCTGCCCGCAGACGACACAGACGGCGCTGAGATATCTGACCCTGTCGGCCCTCGCAGCCAGCTGCATAGTCGTTGGGAAAGGCTCAGCCTTGAAGTTCAGGTTCAGCCCGCACGCGATGACTTTCTTCTTGTCGGCGAGCCCGTCAAGAACGTCGACCAATGCAAGCGGAAAGAAGTTCACCTCGTCGACGCCTATGGCATCCAGGCCATCCGAGTTCGTCACCTCTTCGATCTTCCTCAGCCCTTCGTCGGACGAAGCCACTGTATAGGCGTCGTACCTGAGCCCGTTGTGGGTGACCACCTCCCTCGCGCTGTAGCGCTTGTCGAAGGCGATCTTGAAAATCGCGCCCTTCCTCTTGGCGTACACTTCCCTTTCCACCAGGCGGATAAGCTCCGAGGTCTTGCCCGAGAACATAGGTCCTATGATAACTTCCAGAGTCAAATCTGCCTTGGCTCTCCCCGAATGGGTTTATTGGCTCTTCTGAATCGCTCGTCCGGCTGATCTTCGCTTGGAATCTCTAGTTTGGGAGGCAGTCTCCGCCTTCTTCCGCGAAGAGGCTGTCGACCTCCTGACGCTTCCTCGCCACGACAAACGACCCTTGCCCGTTCCTCATCAGCACGTAGGGCCTAGGCTGGCTGTGGAAGGGCATGTTCATCACGATCGTGTACGCTCCGACATCCCTGAAAAGAACGAGCTTCCCCGGCTCGGCCCCCGCCAGCCTGGACCTGCTCGAAGTCGGAAACACGTCGAGAGGGTCGCAAAGTCGCCCCACCAGAACCACCTTCTGGGGTGACTGCCTCCCACCCGGTACGACCTCGACGGGATACTCGTGACGAAGTAGCGCAGAATCAAGGAGTAGATGGTACCCTGCGTCGATGTAGACGTACTTGCTCTCTCCGAAGCTCTTCACGTTTACGACTCTGGAAACGAGAACCGTAGACTCAGCGGTGAGGAACCTTCCACTCTCCGCCACCAGCGTAAATTTCTCCCCTATGCTTTCGACAAGGCTGTTGAGCTGGCCGACAATCTTGTTACCGAGGTCCTTGGGCGAAGGAACCTTCCTCCCATATGATACCGGGAGACCGCCGCCGATGTCGATGGTTTTCACCGCGAAATCCCCGAGCTGTCGTCGGGAGTCGAGGATGAATGCCTCGAGCTTCTCGATCGCTTCGGCGTAACATGACGGGTCTTCAATCTGACTTCCAAGGTGGAAGTGGAAGCCCTCGAATTTGAGTCCGGGCGCATTGAGAACCTTCTTCAGCACATGGTAGGCACTGTCCTCCCTTCCACCGTTGAACTGCAGGCCGAACTTCCCGTGCCCCATGGACCCACGGAGTTCAGCGTGGACGTGTACCTCCGGGTTCACTCTGATCATGGTCATGACAGTGACATTGACCTTGTTGGCCGCCTCCTGCAGGTTTAGAAGACCGTTGTAGCTCGCAACGACGACCTTCCTTACGCCGAGCCTGAGAACTTCTTCGTACTCGGCCAGCGTTTCAGTGATGCTCGTGTACATGACTTCCTCGGCGGAACCGCCCGACATCAGAATGAACTGCAACTCGCTGGGGGCCGTAAGGTCGAACAGAATCCCTTCGCTCGAAAAGGTCCTGATCACCGAGGGGTTGAAGTTCGCCTTCACCGAATACGCCACCCTGAATACGCCCTTGAATTCGGAGAAGCCTTGTTCTATCTCTCTGACTTTCTTCCTCAAAGTGGCTTCGTCCACCAGAAAGTACGGAGTGCCGTATTTTCCTGCTAAGCTGTAGAGTTCCTTGTCCGAAAACCTCAGCGCCGCAACACCCGAGCGCGATTCGGGCTGCGTGCGAGTGTCGACCAACTTTATGTTTTGTGGAGGCCACGAAATTAATCTTAAAAACGTATCCCCGCGAAAGAAATTTTCTTGCGCGCTTTGCGTCAATAGGCGGAAGCTTGCGATGCCGCTCAGAATGTCAAGACGCGGGGCTCGTCAAAAATTCTGTCGCTCGCTAGAATGCAAATTGTTCTAATCCAGTGATGCCCCGGCACCGACGTGCGCAGATACTGGGTGTACATAATCCTGTGCTCCGATGGTTCGCTCTACACTGGCTACACTTCCGACGTTAAGCGCAGACTCGTCCAGCACAATTCAGGAAGAGCTTCGAGGTACACGCGCGCCAGGCTCCCGGTGACCCTCGCATACCTCGAACGAGCCTCCAGCCAAGGCTCGGCCCTGAGGCGCGAATTGAAAATAAAAAAGCTGAGCAGGAGTTCGAAGCTCCTCCTTTGCTCCGAGCGTCTCCCAAAGAGACCTAGCTAACGCTGGCTATTCCCGGCCCACGGATTTTCGATTGATTTGGTGCTTATTTCCCGACGACTATTTCGATCGAGGAGATGTTCCGTTGCTCTGCGCCTTCGCCAACGACCTCGGTGCTTATCTCGATGTCCTTGACTTTGAACGCGCCGTTGCCCAGCCTCTTTGTGACGATTTCTGCGACGTCCACTGCTCTGCTGATGGCCATTCCTCTGGCCTTCACCACTACTTCGCCGGCCTGGGATAGCTGGATGAGCGCGCTCATCGCGTAGTTCATCACTGGCTTCTGGCCCACGAAGATGTGGTTGTATGGTGCTGTCCTTTGTTGTGGTGCGCTCTGTTGTGGTGCGCTCTGCTGAGCTGGTGCTGGCGCCACTTCTGCAGCTTGGTGTCCCTCTGACTCGTTTGTGTCGGATTTCTTTCTTGGCATATGACTGACCTTAATTGGCACGGCCCCTTTACCGCATATTTAACAATATGGTGTTGGAATCGATGTTTTGGTCAGACGTAGATTTCAATGAGGGTTGTGTTGGGCTGCCTCGTTACTTTGCGAGTGCCCTGATCGGTATGTCCTGGGTGACGCCGTTGGGCAGGGACCTTCGGATGGAAATTGGAAGTGCGTCGGCCTCCAATTCTTCCATGGCGGTTTGAATCGGCCCGTGATATGGGCCCACCAACGGTACGAACGCGGGCGCCCCCATGGCAAGCTGAAGCGACCTGGCGCCAACGATGCGCGCCTTCTCGAAGCGGGTGAGCTTTGGCGGCCCGATTCTGATTTCATAGTCGGCGATCGCTGCTTGCTTTACCTTTTTTACGGTCTTGGCTGGAGACAACAGAAAACCTAGGAGTAGGTTTCGCCCTTTTGGGTCGCCTGTTAAGTCTTTTTGCGGGGATGCCAAAGACAGAATAAGGGAGAAAGCGGGCGGTAATTTGTTGGCTTCTCAAGCTGGGGCTTCTGCTGGCTCGGTTTCCAAAATCGAGTGTCTGGCCTCCGTTAGAGGAAAAGGGACGGCCAAAGTCTCTCTCTACCGTCATCTGGCCCCGCTGACCGTCAACGCGCTTCTAAGGACACTGCCTTTTGACAGCAGAGTTTCGGTCCAGCCCGCCATGGTAAGTCTATTCACTGACCTTCGTGTCGGGGTCGAGAAACCGAGGGCCCAGTTCGTAAGAGGTGATGTCGCCTTTCTTGCGTCTGGGAGCCTGGTCTGCATATTCATTCGGGAAGCGCAGAGCGAACGCCCACTAAACCCACTAGGGAAGGTCGAAGAGGGCCTTGAGGCATTCGATGCCACAAGGGCGGGCGACGTCGTAAGGCTAGCACAGCACCCTGCATGACCAAGTTTAAGGTCCGGCCTGCGGGCGAACACGACATACCAGCTTTGACATCGCAGAGACACCGGATGTTCGAGGACATGCACTCCCCTCCCATCAAGGACCTTGCGATCCATGACGTGGCGTTTCCCATATGGGCGAGAACAGAGATTAAGTCCAGGAGGCTCTTCTGCTTCCTAGTTGAAACCGACGACGGGAGAACTGTCGGGGGAGCGACACTCTGGCTCAGAGAAGTACAGCCCTACCCTGGTTTCGCCGGGGGCAAGATTCCGTACCTGATGTCAGTCTACACGGAACCCGAGTTCAGGGGAAGAGGCGTCGCCACCTTGGTGACAAAGCACGCAATGGACTGGGCAAAAGAGAACGGGTATCCCTCAATGAGCCTTCATGCCAGTCACAACGGGAGGAAAATCTACGAATCTCTGGGCTGGAAGCCAGGGAACGAAATGGACTTTGAGTTCTTAATCGATGTCAGAGACTAAGCGACCGCCCACACGCCGTGCCCGCTGAATCCCCCGGCCTTTCTCAATAGCTTCTTGGCCTCGAGATCCCTCAAAACCCCAGTTGCGACCGAAGCGTTCACCCCAAGCGCCCTCGAAGCACCGTGTACGGTGATTGCCTTGAGCGGGGTCAAGGTCTTGACCATTTGTTCAACGCCCATTTGCGGAGCCAGAAAGGAAAGCTGCTTCTTCTGTTGAGGCGCGGCTTTCGCTTCTTTCGCCTTCTTTCCCTTGGAAGGGGCAGCCGAATCCTGAGCTGTGTCTTGTGAGTCCTGCGTTTTCTCCATCGATGCTAGGGACTTCTTCTTTACTCCGCCCATGTTGTTCGGGAACCACGCCATGACAGCGCAATTAAGCGTTTCCTGCGAGTGTTGGAAAAGGAGATTAAACCGGCTCCTTCACATTCATCTATGAACTACTCCGAGGTCGCGGAGAAGTACGCCGAGTTGGAGCGCATCTCGGGGAGGAACGAGATTACGGAAATCCTCGCCGGCCTCTTGAAAAAAACTCCTCGCAGCGAACTTGCTACGCTGGTGTACATGACCCAGGGAAAGCTGAGGCCAGATTACGAAGGGGTCGAGCTAGGCCTCGCGGAGAAACTTGCTCTCCGGGCCCTATCGATGGCTGCGGGCCAGTCCCCCGATAGGGTCTACGCTGTCTATGTGAAGAAGGGAGACATCGGCACCGCTGCGGAAGAATTGTTGAAGACGAAGAACCAGGGCACTCTGTTCAGCGAAGGGCTGACCTTGAAGAGAGTCTACGACACTCTGATGAAGATCGCACGTCAGAGCGGGTCGGGATCTGTAGAAGCGAAGCTGAAAGAGCTCGGGTCCCTTCTGAACGACGCAAGCCCGCAGGAAGCCAAGTTCATAATGAGGACCGTCACCGGTGAGCTCAGACTGGGCGTCGCAGATTACACAGTGCTCGATGCTGCCGCAGTCGCCTTCCTGGGAGGGAAACAGGCGAGGAGAGCGATTGAGAGGGCGTACAACGTACACCCCGACCTGGGTTTCATTGTGGAGAGCGTCGCATCGAAAGGACTCCGCGGTATCGGGCAGGTCAAGGTGGAGGTGGGAATCCCGATAAGGCCTATGCTGGCCGAGAGACTGAGCTCAGCCCAGTCGATCGTCAAAAAGATGGGGAGCAAGAAGGTTGTCGCTGAGTACAAGCTCGACGGAGAAAGGCTGCAGATTCACAAGGACGGAGGCACGGTCAAGCTGTTCTCCCGGAGGCTCGAGGTGATAACCGGGCACTACCCCGACACGGGTGAGCTCGTTAAGAAATATGTCTCTCTCAAGCGTGCGATCCTTGAGGCGGAGGTCGTCGCCATCAACGAAGACACGGGGGAGTACCTCCCCTTTCAGGAGTTAATGCATCGAAGAAGAAAGCACGGAGTAGAGCAGGCCATCGCCGACTACCCAGTGGCTCTGAACTTCTTCGACATCCTGCTCGCGGGCTCTTCCGACCTCACCGGGAATCCGTACACCACGCGCCGAAAGAAGCTCCTACAATCGGTAAAGGCGACGGAGAGGACAAGGGTGGTCCCGGCCCTCATGACTTCTGACCCTGCAGAAATCGAGAGATTCATGGAGGAGGCCATCGAGAACGGGTGCGAGGGCCTGGTAGTCAAAGACCCCGACTCGACCT